>CAZTDL010000352.1:0-5146 GCA_964612775.1 uncultured Lentisphaeraceae bacterium | reverse complement strand
GCAATGGACAGATTCGTCGTTCGGAGGAGGTCCTTGGCCCGATTAAGCCTCGTCCGCTGAAGTTCCTCAAGAGGGCTCTTGCCCAACTCATGCCGGAAATGAGCCTCAAGCGTCCGACGCGAAACGCCGGCGTGCGTAGCGACATGCGGGATACAGAGTCGGGCGTCGTGCGCATTCAGCCAAATGAACTCGAGGGCGCGCCGAATAATGGGATCCTGATTGTTCGCGCCCTCCGTCGAGGCACGCGTCACCACCGACAAAGGCTTGAAGAAACGGATCGCACGTTCTCTTGGCCTGCGCTTCTTTCGCAGCCGCTCATCGATATGTTTTGCAGCCTCGTAGCCCATGCGCTTCGAGTCGAGATGAATGCTCGACAGCGTCGGAATGGTCGTTTCGCAAATGAGCGTTTCGTTGTCCACAGCAAGGACCGCCATTTCGGAAGGCACCTGAATTCCTTCGGTGAGGCAAATATCCAGAATCTGGCGCCCGCGCACATCCCAAGCGGCAAAAACAGCGGTCGGTGTCGGCAGGGTCTTGATCCAGCGTCTGAGAGATTCGTCGTCGTCCGACATCGCGCGTGAAGCCTCGTATGTCCGGCACGCGAACCCGGCTTGAGCCACACGATCGGAAAAAGCTTTTCCCCGATTCCGGCTCCAATTGATATCCATGGCCGCTCCCACATACGCAAACCGCGTGAAACCGCGCGCAAGAAAATAATCCGCGGCGATTTCGCCGATCGCGACCGCATCGGAAAAAAACGCGCTGCACCGCTTCAGCGCATCCGGAAGCGCCTCGGGATCGGCGGGATCGATGAGCAGCATCGGCACCTTCAGCTCGGACACCACGTCCGCATACAGCGAATTCTGAATGACGCCGATGACGGCCGACGCCCGCCACGAGGCGAGCGAACGCACCGTCCGTTCGCCCTGCCGACCCTCCAAGATGCGCAGGCTCCATGGGCCGTATATGCGCTCGTACTGCAAAACACCGCTCAGAATGTCTCGGTGCGTGTGTTCATTCGTCTGGAACAGCAGCACCACTTTGGGAATGGACCGCATATGTTTCTGCATGCCGAAAGCTTTGCACCAATCCGGTGCCGCGTCAACCGTATCTGCGCAAAACGACGAAACTATTTTCGCAAAAGCACCGTAGACAAAAAGGTGTTTCAGGAACAACACTATTACCGTTGCAAACGGAACGTTGTCTGACATGGGGAATCCACCCGTTTTCAGGTAAGGAGGTTGGAATGTGCCGGTCAAGTATGAGATGTTGGATGATCGTCTGGACGTGCGTCGTCGTCGGGTTGATGCAAGCCGCCGACCGAAACTGGAGTACGGGTTTAAACGTCCAGTGGAGCAACGCGACTACGTGGGCGGAGGGCACGGTGCCGACCGCCGACGACAACGTCATCCTCAACCCCGACAGTTCCATCTTCATCGCCGCCGGGGTTGATGCCGTGGCCAAGACGATGGCGTTCAACAATTCCGCCAACATCGAATCCGTCTATATCAACGACGGCGGCAGTTTGACCGTGGGCGGGGCGATCACCGATCCGGGTGCCGGCTCCGCGTATTTCCGCGTCAACAACTCGGCGTCCGACCGGGCGGACCGCGTGTTGACCGCCACGTCGCTGGCCGCGCAGGAAGTGTCGCTGATCACCGGTTCCGGTCCGCAGTACCTGACGACAGGTTACGATATGACGCTCTCTTCGTGGCTGAACATCAACGCCGGAAACGTCGCCTACGGCCACACGTTCCGGCAGACAAACGGCGTCATCAGCATCGCTAACGGTTACGCTTCCTACAGCCTTGTCCTGATGGAATCGTTCACGCAACCGGCCGTCGGCTCATATGGGCGATTCATTCTCGACGGCGGCGCACTGAAGATCGAGCGTGTCGGCGTCGCAAACGGCAACGGAAACAACACCGGCGTGGACCATTACGCCGGCACGGGCTATTTCGAATTCAACAACGGCACCGTCCAACCGCGGACAAGCGGCGGCACCCTCAGTTTCCACAACGGCAGCGCCTTTGAGAACTACAACGGCAGCGGCACAAAAGACACACAGCTCAATACCAGCAAGCCCACCACCATCCAGCTCGCTCAAACCGGCACACACGCCTTCAACGCCGACGGTTCCGGCAGCGCGATCATCATTTCCCCTTCCGCCCAAGTGACCGACAAGCCTGGCGAGGCTGGCACGCTTCTCAAGACAGGCGCGGGCGACTTGGTTTTCACCGGCGGAGGATCCGCAGCGACCAACACATGGTCCGGCGACACCGCCGTCACAAACGGACGCATCAGAATAAACTACAGCGCGATCGCGGGTGCGGCGGGCAGCCTAATCCTGAACAACGCCTACAGTCCGGCCTCCAAACTGATTCTGAATGGCGGAGGATTCGACCTCACCGGGCGCGCCAACGCGACCAACAGCAGTTTCGGCGGATTGTCGATTCCCGTCGGGACCTACGGCCCCCTCATCCTGACGCTGCCCTCCTCCAACGGCCTGACCATCGGACAACGCGCCGTGAACGCTTTTCTTCCGCCGAACACCTATATCCGCCGCATCCTCAACGGCACGCAGGTCGAGCTGAACGCCATGAGCACCAGCACCAGCGCTCAGAGCAACCAAACGATCATTTTCGAGGCTGCGGACTTCACCAGCGACCAGACGGTCAGCAACGTCAATCTGGTTGCCGCGTCCTCGACCGTCAGCGTGAATCCGGCGGGAACAGGCACGCTGCTGAATTTCGTCAACGTGTCCGGTCCCGGAGGCCTCAGCAAAACGGGAACGGGGACGCTCCGGTTCACCGGTACGGTCACCTATACGGGAACGACCGCCGTCACCGCAGGCACGCTGGATATCGCGAGCGGCGCATACACGGTGTTTTCTAACGCCGTCAGCGGTTCAGGCCTTTTTCGGCAGTCGGGCACGGGTGTCACCGTCATCAACGCGACGGACGCCAATGTCCACACGTTTTCCGGGGCGGTCGTGGTGGACGGCGGCACGCTGCAGATGGGAACGGCGGGCTCGAACCAGAACCGCGGACTGGTGAAAGCCGCGTCTTACACCGTCAACAGCGGCGCGACGCTGCTGGCAAGCCGCGACTCGATGAACGCAAGCGCCCCGTTCGCCATCAACGGAGGAACGATGACCATGACGGGAGCCAGCGGCGCGCAAATGATCCCGTCCCTCACGATGAGCGGCGGCACGCTCATTCCCGCTTACGGCTGCGGCACCATGTGGCAAGCCGTGATGCTCTTCGGCGACGTCGTCGTGACGGGCTCCGCACCTTCCGTGATCCGCGCCGGCGCAGGGCCGTATAACGGAATCAATCTGACGGGCGCTTCCGCGCCCGACGGCTCACTGCGGACTTTCCGCGTCGACGACGTCACCGGCGACACGAACGTCGACCTGACCGTCTCGGCGAACCTGTGGAACCGAACGGGCAACCTCGCCTACCGTTCAGGCTTGCTCAAGACCGGCGCGGGAACGCTCCTGCTCTCAGCCCCAGCCAACATGTACAACGGCGCGACCATCGTCAGCAACGGCACGCTACTGGTCTGCGGCGCAGGCGGCATCACGGGTTCGGTCGTCACCGTGGTCTCGGGAGCCGCCTTCGGCGCGGCAGGAACCGATACCGCACGGGTAGCCGGGCTGACGCTGAACGAAAACGCCAAACTGGTTTGGGCTTACAACGGCGATGTCCGCAAGGCGGGACGCATCGAGGTGCTCGGCACATTGACGCTGCCCGCGTCCGCGTCGTTGGACGTCAGCGGCACGGGATTCCTCTATTCCAACCAACCGCTGATTTCCGCCGCCGCCCTAGGCGGCGCGACGGATCTGAGCGGCTGGACTCTTACAGGGGCATCCCACGCCGCCCGAGCCGTCATCGTCGGCAACGCGCTGCATCTTGTCGTAGACCGAGGAACATTCATCACCATTCAATAGACAAAGCGTTGGCATGCGATAGCACGCGAATCCAAAACAGGATACTGACAAAGGCGTTTGCCGTCTCACTTCCGTCCATGCGTTCATGGCCGATGTGAATTCAGCGTGGATCGCCCTTTTACTTTCAGCCTTGAACGCGTAACGCTCAAAGCGTGTCGGGTTAAGATAGCAACACAAGCAGACAGCGAATATCGTGCTTGCATACGTCTTCTTTTGATTTTGCCTTTATTGAAAAGCCGATTTGTCCCGATGTCGCCATTATTTTCAGAAACATCCAAATCACGTCCCTCATGACAACGGGTTGACGCAACCCCGCATCCGCATTAAACTTTTGAACTCGAAAGGCAACCCATGAACAACATCTTGAGCTTTCTGGCGTCCCGTAAACCGGCCCAACTTCTTTCGCTCGGTTTCTTTTCATATGTCGCCATCGGCCTGCTTTTACTCTCTTTGCCTTTTTCACAGACTCGGCACACCGCCATCATCGACAATCTTTTCACAACCGTTTCGGCGATTTCCACGACCGGATTATCGACCGTCAGCATCTCCGATTCTTACACGGGATTTGGACAATTCGTCATTTTCATGCTGTTTCAGCTTGGCGGATTGGGTTACATGACCGTTACGTCATTTATTATTATCGCGCATAAAACCGAGTTCTCTTCCACACGACGGAACATCCTCTCGCTTCAATTCTCATTGCCTCAAGGTTTCTGGCTATCCCAATTCGTCAGAAACGTGGTGATTTACACATTGGCGTGCGAAACATTGGGAGCAATACCGCTGTATTTCGAATTCTCGCGCGCCGGCGTCAGCGCTCCCTTATGGTCGGCGGTCTTCCATTCCGTCTCAGCGTTCGCCACGGCCGGCTTCAGTCTCAACAGCAACAGCCTAGAGGGTTTTCGCGACAACATCGCCGTTAACATGGCCATCGGCATTCTCTGCTATCTCGGCGCCATCGGTTTCATCGTGATGCAGGACGTCTATTATGCCTGCCGCAGAAAGGATTACAGGATTACCTTCACTTCTAAAGTAATCCTTCTGATCACATTCCTCGTGCTCGCCGTCTCAGCTCCGCTTCTTGCGTTCTGCGAACCTGAGATCGCTCATCTGCCGTGGCCCTCCCGCATCTGCGTTTCGCTCTTCCAAGTCATGACCGCTTCATCGACCGCCGGATTCAACACAATTCCGATC
>CAZTDL010000351.1:0-5157 GCA_964612775.1 uncultured Lentisphaeraceae bacterium | reverse complement strand
AGACTCAAGGTGTTACACGTGCGCGGGCAAGGTCAACATAATCGAAGCGCCGTGTCCGATCGCGCTCAGAATCTCCAG
This sequence comes from uncultured Lentisphaeraceae bacterium, assembly GCA_964612775.1. GTDB lineage: Bacteria > Verrucomicrobiota > Kiritimatiellia > RFP12 > UBA1067 > DAOPZC01. Next base: position 5,079 of record CAZTDL010000351.1, on the reverse strand, counting down.
ATGGCCGCCAAGCCCCTCCACCATTTGCCGAATGCCGAACAACCCGATACCGGTACCCGCCGGGACGGAAGCGAGCAACTCGTCCACATTAAAGCCATCGCCGCCATCCCTGACCGTCACACGCACACAATGGCGTTCTGCGCTCTGGACCAGGATTTCGGCATGAGAAACCTTTGCGTGTTTGACCACATTGAAAAGTATTTCCTGCAGCGCCCGGAACAGACAAAAGTAGACATCCTTACTGACCGGTTCCACTCCCTCCTCCGTAATCAGATCCACGGTGAATCCGAATTTTTCCTTCATCTCCTGCGCGAGCCACCTGATCATGACAGACACCTCGCCCTCGCCGGCCCCCGGCACCGCAAACTCTCTGGCTAATGAACGTGTCAGCCGGATCGCTTGGGAAAGCATGAGATCGACCCGTTTCAGCGTCTCTTTGACATCCGACTGCTGCGCCACCCCCCGCGTCGCTTCCAAGGTCATGCGCGACGCGACCAAAACCTGCTGTAAATCCTCATGCAGAACATGCGTGATCCTCTGCCTCTCAGCCTCTTCAGCACGAATCAGCCGCCCAGACAACGCCCGCAGCTGGTTGGCATATTTCTGGACCTCCGCCGTTCACTCTTCCACGCGGCGTTCCAGCGACTGGTTCAGGGATTCCAGCATCACATGCGATCGCTTATGCTCGGATATATCCATGATCGTGCCTATCAAACTGACAACCCGACCGTTTTCAATAAGCGGTTGGCAATTTGTGCAGATCCAGATATGTTCCCCGTCCGGCCGAATGGATTCCAATTCCAATTCATAAGGTTCGCAAGAAGCGACCACCTTCTGAAAGGCCCTCTCGAGAACCGGACGGTGCTCTGGAATCAGCAGATCGATCACTCGTTTGGGATCGCTGACGTTTATGTCATTACCGACGCCCAGAATGCTATAAACTTCCTCTGTCCACTTCGCCTGTTTCGTTACTACATCGTACTGCCAAGCGCCGACTCGCGCCATTTTCTGCGCGCTTTCCAGCAACGCACAAGTCTCTTTCAATGACCGTTCTATCTGTTTTCGTGCCGTGATATCGCGATAAATCGACTGTATCGTATGATCGGGCATCATTTTACTGTGGATCTCAACCATCACCTGCGAACCGTCCGCCCGTCGGATCATGCGTTCCCGCACCAGCACATCGCCCAGATGGATCAGATCGAAGCGAAAGGGATTTTTTCCAACACTTCAGGCGCAAAAGGCATCATGTTGATGTGTTGGCCAATGATATCCTCCCTTTTTAAACCAAAAAAAGTGCACATGCACTCATTCGCCTCAATTATGAAACCCGCATGCGTCCCGACCAAGATACCGTCTACCGCGAAATTCAAAATCCTGCGATACCGCTGCTTGCTGCTGATCAGGTCTTCGCGCGCCTGTTTGTTTTCTTCGGTATGTTGGCCGATCATTTGAACCTGAGTCTTCTCCATCTCAACGATCTTGTCCTGCAACGCGCGGGTGAGTCGGTTAAAGTGGCGCGCCAACGTTCTGACCTCATAAGAGCCCGTCTCCTCCGCGACCGCCGTGCGGTCGCCATCCGCAATCGTCTGAATCGTCGAAGTCAGCCGTTGAATAGGCCGGGAGACCCTTCGCAGAAGCCATGCGCCAATAAGCAAATTACACAGGAAAAAGAGTATGCCGGCCTCCAACGACTGAACCGTGATGGACCGGATTTGCCGAGACACTTCAGAAATCGCGATGCTTGAGGCAAACAGGTATTTTCTGCCATGGCTATCCCAGGCCGGGATCAGCGCGACGCGAATATGGCCCCACTTGTCGCAAATGGTCGTGAACGTTGGCTGCATGGAGTCAAACGAGGCCATATAGAATTCAGGATTCGAGTGGCGCTCGAAGAATTTGGCATGCGTGCAGTTGCAGACAATCTTATCCGGCGAGGTAGCCGAAGTGAAAACCATCTGCCCATCAATGATCATCAGGCTCCAGATATACTTGAGCCCGAGCGAGGTACACAGCCGATTATACCTTGTCACAATCGCTTGGTAGTTCTCGCCTGAAACCGATTCGGGACCCACGATCTTATCGTGATAGTCAGGCGGAAGCATTTCACGCGCCATCGTAGCGACAGCCCGCAGCGTGTTATCGATATCCGCAATCAGCAACTTTTTCTTAGAGGAATAGAGCGACATGGAAAACAAAACCATGAAGCCCAGATCAAGTATCAGAAGAATCAAAAGAAACTGCTGATAGATCGGTCTTGCGGCACGCGGCCTCGTTGCGGATGAAGCGCTATTCGGCAACACGGCAAACCTCCTTCCGCTAACCGATCGCTTTATCTGGCCACGGATGTTGCCAAGGGGCCCGGTAGGCACGCTTCAGCAAGGCACTCGCAGCCGCATTACCGATCAGGTTTTCTTTGTCGGCATCCCAAACAACCTTACCTCCCGTTTCGTAGGCAAGCATCGCCAGTTTGACCGCTACGGTTGAGCGCAGCCCCTCCTCGATCGGACACCCCGGCTGCTGGCGAGAACGCACCGCGTTCAAAAATTCGGCCATATGCAAACGGCCCGCATCGGCGCTGACCTTATGCTCGCGCCTCTCGGCCCCTTTCCCTTGCGGAATCACCACCCACCGGTCATCTGTGACGAACACCGTTTCCCGCTCGCCGAAAAAGAAAATCCCATTCGACACTTCGGGGGCATACTCCGCAGCGCCCCACAAACGATGCCGCCACGTCAAGGGGCACGTCGCGAACTCAAAATGTGCCGTCAGCACATCCGGCGTGGTGATCTTTCCCCGCAACCCGTAAATCCCCCCGCTGGCCGAGACGCTTTTGGGCGAGGCTTCGCCTAAAATCAGCCGCGCGGCATCGATCAGATGAATGCCCCAGTCAACAAGATGCCCCTGTCCCGTGGTTTGTTCCAAACGCCAGTTTTTGTGTCCGACCTGAGGGCTGTATGGAATCAGAGGCGCGGGTCCACACCAGAGATCCCAATCAAGAGATGCGGGGGGCTGCTGCGGCGCAACATCCTTGACGCCCGCCGTAAAGTTGATGGCAGCCTCCGCGCAAACAATCCGACCGGCCTTGCCCGTATGCAGATAATCGCGAACCTCTAAAAATGCCGGACTCTGCCGCCGCTGAAACCCGATCTGCACGACACGTCCACTCGTCTTGACCGCTTCGGCCATCGCACGACACTCGCGGATGTCGTAGGCAAGCGGCTTTTCACAATATACATCCAGTCCCCGCTTTACGGCCGCGATCAATTGCAGCGCGTGCCACTGGGGAGGTGTGGCAATGATCACCGCCTCCAACCCAGCCACCTTGAGCATGTCCTCGTACAGCTTAAACGTCTGAGGGCGATACCCCTGAAGCCTTTCCATTTTATCCGACGCGGACTGAAGGTGGTCGCTGTCCACATCGCACAACGCAACGACTTCGACGTTACCCGCCTTAAACGCCGCATCCGCGTCCACCAAACCATACCACCCGCAACCGATCAGCCCCAACTTGAGTTTGTGTTCCGTTCCGCCGGCTTGCAAGATGGACGGACACTGAGAAACCGCTCCCAATCCAGCCACAGCCTTAACAAATGACCGCCGCGCCAACGTATTATTCATTACGCACATCCTATCCTCATCATTGGAAGCCCCGCTTGCATACGCGCGCACAGAGACGCCTCCTCAACCGTTACTATTCTGATTTAAAACCAATAACCGCATGAACGCCCCCAAACGAATTCAGATTATTAAAGTAACCGAACAATACCATTTAAAGCAAATGAAAAAGGTCCATCGCACAATTATACTCAGGACAGAACGTGATCCGACGTCCGTTGTCGGAACGCCCCTTTTTATCCGCCGTTTAAACCGTCACGAGTTACGACAGCTAAAAAAATCCGGCTTGCCCAATGCTTCCCGTTCTGATAATTTTCTTTTACTTTTAAGAAGACCATCCGTTTCCAAGCGTACGCCTCATTTTCATAAAGACCGGCTTTTAAAAGCCGGTCTTCTCTTTCCAGCAATCACGCGGGACCTTCTATGATGCACAAAATCGCCTTGATTTCCGCTGCCCCTTGCCTATTGACGGCTTTAGATGGTCTCGGTCTCGCCCGAAACGTCGCGGAGGTCAAACAACAACGGCCAGCGTCGAAACCGTCTTGGTTGGGCAACCTGAAATTCTTGCCGTAAACGCCGTGAAGGTTTCAACGTTTCCGATTACGAGTCCTTACCCATGATTCCTGAACTTCTATCCCCTGCCGGCGGTTTCGACGCCGCACTGGCCGCTTTCCAATACGGTGCGGACGCGATTTATCTCGGCCTTCCGCGCTTTTCGGCCCGTGCCGATGCCGACAACATCACGCCGGAACGTCTGCGCACACTGCTTGCGTACGCACACTCATTTACCCCGGCCAAGAAGATCTACGTCACCTTCAACACGCTCGTGCTGGATACCGAACTGCCGCAGGCGATCGAGACGCTCGACGATCTCGACACGTTGGCACCCGACGGCGTGATCGTACAAGACCTCGGCGTGGCGCGGCTGATCCGCGAACGATTTCCCCGCCTTCAACTGCATGCCAGCACCCAATTGGCCGCGCACAGTCTCGACGGCGTTCTCGCTCTCAAAACGCTCGGATTCACCCGCGTCGTCCTTGCCCGCGAACTCACGCTTGAGGAGATCCGCCACATCGTGCGCGAAAGCGGTGTCGAAATCGAAATTTTCGTGCACGGCGCGCTTTGTTACAGCTACAGCGGCCTCTGCCTTTTTTCGTCCCACACGGCGGGACGCAGCGGCAACCGCGGCCGTTGCGCCTACTGCTGCCGCGAAGCGTTCCGGGCAAACGACCGGTCCGCCGCATCCGTCTCCGCGCACCATTATCCTTTTTCAATGAAGGATCTCGCGCTCGCCCCGATCCTCGATCAGGTCGTCGCTACCGGCGCACATTCACTCAAGATTGAGGGTCGTATGAAAAGCCCGCTCTACGTCGCATGCGTCACCGACTACTATCGCCAAAAAATCGACGGCCGACTCACGCCTGAAAGGGAGCGCGCCCTCGTTCAAGATCTTCAAACCGT
>CAZTDL010000350.1:0-5166 GCA_964612775.1 uncultured Lentisphaeraceae bacterium | reverse complement strand
CCGTCTGGTTCCGTAAGGAGGTCGATATCCCCACCGAGTGGGCCGGCCACAATCTCGCGATTTCTCTTGGCCCCATCAGCGATAACGATATCGTCTATATGAACGGCGAAAAGGTCGGGGCGACGGAGAACAACTGGCGCGAGTGGATTTTCCGCCATTACACGATCCCCGCGAAGTGGGCCAAAACCGGTAAGAACGTTATTGCGGTTCGCATCTTCAACCGAATCGGCAACGGAGGTTTCTATCCGGGATATCCCGCTCCGCAGAAACTTACGATGGATCCGCAGAACGAAATCATCCTTTCCGGCACTTGGAAGTGTAAGGTCGAGCGGGGGGAGAAACCGGCGGCGTTGCCGAAGCCGCTGCCCAGCATCTACAGCGTGCCGACCGCTTTTTTCAATGCGATGATCGCGCCGTATGCGAAATATCCGCTGAGAGGGTTCCTCTGGTATCAGGGCGAGGGCAACGCCGGCGCGGCGCAGCAGCACGACCTCCTGTTCCCCGCCATGATCGAGTCGTGGCGCAAATGGTGGGGCGACGAGAAGCTGCCTTTCTATTTCGTGTAGCTCGCGAACTTCCGGGCACGCGAGGCCCAGCCGTCCGAGGGCGGGTGGCCACGGATGCGCGAGTCGCAGTTGAAGACGCTCGCCCTGCACGACACCGGCATGGCGGTGACCATCGATATCGGCGCGGCTTTGGAGATCCATCCTAAGAACAAGCAGGACGTTGGGCGACGCCTCGCGCGTTGGGCCATGCGGGACTGCTATGGCGAGAAGGACATCGAAGTCTCCGGCCCGCTCTATGCATCGAACGCGGTTGAGGGCGATAAAATCCGCCTCCGCTTCACGCATGTCGGCGGCGGACTCAAGGCCATGGGCGGCGAGCTGAAGGGTTTTGCGATCGCCGCGGCCGACAAGAAATTCGTCTGGGCGCAGGCCCGCATCGACGGCGACAGCGTGGTTGTTTGGAACGATACGATCAAGAGTCCGGCGCATGTGCGGTATGCGTGGGCCGACAACCCCGAATGCACGCTGTACAACGGCGTCGGCCTTCCGGCCTCGCCGTTCAGAACGGATCAATAGCCGATGAGATGCCACGAGCGTGCGGAGATCCGCCGCCGGACCCCAATAGGCTCTTTATTTAAAGACGCTCCAGCGTCAGCTTTAGTCGGACGATCTGATCGAAGGGTTTCGCTCCCTCTGTCGGGAAGCCTGTCCGTCTTGCCGGAGGGATGATCGAAAATCCCGGCGGCCGCCTCCCGAAGTTGGGTCTTCGAAAGGGTCACTCGCGTCGATATCTCACGCACGCCCCGCACGGGTCATTTGGACGCTTTGCGGTTTTGCGAGAACCACTTTCGGATCACCGTTTGGCGGGAGGGCGGGGTGGCGGCCGGCTGCGAGTCGGTCTCGACGTCGCCGTGCTCGAGGCTCCAGCCCGACCACTCGCGGAAGGCGTGATAGGACCAGTCCCAGCCGTATTCCTCGAAGATGTCCGTGACGTCTTTCAAGTACTGGTCGGAGCCCTTGCCCCAGCGGATCGCGCTGAACTCGCCGATGTAGATCGGGACGTTGTAGGCCAGCTGGAAATCGCGCACCGGCTGCAGTTCGCGCCGCAGCGCGTCTTTGTCGTAGGCGACGCCTTGGATGACGCCGGGATATGCCCAGCGCTCCTTGCCGCCGTGCACGCCCTGGTGCGTGAACGCGTGCGGACGGTACATGTGGGCCTGGTACACGATGCCGGGCACGGCCATCGGATTGACGAAATCGTAGCCGCCGGGATCGTCCCACTGGTCCACCTCGACGATGATGGCGGTGTCCGGGTCGATCATGCGGATCGCGCGCGCCGTGCGTTCTTGGAGCGACCAGTAGTTGTCGCATCCTTCCGGCGAGGGCTTGTTCTGGCACGGCTCGTTGATCAGGTCGTACCCCCAGACCGCAGGGCGTCCCTTGTATCGCACCGCGATGTGTCTCCAGACCTCGACGAAGAAGTCGGCATATTCCGGCTCGTAGAACATCCTCATGCTCTTGTCCTCGAAACGTCCCCCCGGCGGCGTGTGCAGATCGATGCAGACCAGAAGGCCGAGTTTTTCGCAGTCGGCCAGAATCTTGTCCAGCGTGTCCAGGCTCGAGTCGATCCAGCGCATGAAATCCGCCTTGTCGCGGTTGACGTCGCCGACCTGGTCCCAGTTCCGGGTCATCTGATAGCGCACCAGGTTCGCGCCCCACTCCGACAACGCCTTTAGAGCCTCGGGGTTGTACTCCTGACGAATCATGGCGCCGCGCAGGCGCTCGACCTTGTCGTGTCCGGCCGAGATTTTCGGCGGATTCTGCATCGGGGCCGGGTGTTTCACGCGTTGCCGAGGGTCCAGATAGATTCTCAGGTTGTCGATCCAGATCTTACCCGCGCTGTCCTGCAGGCCGATGTCGAGTTTCACCTCGCCGATGTCGTTCGGCACATCGATGACCGTCGACCGCACTGCCCAGTCGCTGGTGCCGGTCGGGCAACCGACGTTGCACCAATGCCGCCCCGACATCGGTGTGGTGAAGGACAGCATGCATTTCACGCCGTTCCAGCGGTCGGGCGGGACAGTGACGTTTTCCTGCCGAATGTCGGCCTGCCAGATGATGCGTTTGCCCGCGTAGGGTTTCAGGTCGAACGGCGCGTGTACGGCCACTGACATCGGCTTCTTGCCCGGGGCGGGAGCGGGATTCTCGAGTTCCAGCACAAAGCCCCGGCCATCGGCTTTCACCCATTTGGCGTGATCGTTGAGCTGGAATTTCGCCCGTGCCTCGTCCGCTTCGAAGGTGTCAGAATAAAGCGGCTCCCGGACGGCGCCGGCCGCCGGTCCGAGCATTGCACCACCTATCATAAGAAGTACACCCGTGAGCGGAATGAAAGGACATGTGGACATGAGCGATGACTCCCCGTTGTGTTAGTAACCGTATTTCCCCAATTGCCGTGCCGAGGCAGGCGCCTTTTAAACGCTTCATGATCATTCCCGTTTTCATTGCGCTTGTCAACCGTTGCCTTCTTCGATGTCGTTCGACAAGCTTCGTGCGATAGATGGCACTGGAGGCCAAAGAGGGTTGAACGGCGAACAGCGAGACATTGAAAACGCGCTTTGATTTCTTGCGTCGCATCGTGTTTAGCGATTCGTCGCTTTGAAAACCGGGGCGGCTTGTTTCGATGCTGATAAAACGGTAGAATTCGGGGCATAGCGAGGATAAAACGGGGGTTTGAAATGATGAAGCGCCGACAGTTCTTGATAACCAGCGCCTTGGGGTCTTTTGTGTCGGCCGGCGCGGGCGGTCCATCGGCCGCTTTCGCAACCGGCAACCTTGGGACAGGAGCGTTTTACCGCCAGCCGGCCGTGGATGTTCCTGTCGTGGACGAGACCGACGTCGTGGTGTGCGGCGGCGGCCCCGCCGGCATAGCGGCGGCTATCGCGGCGGCACGGAAAGGGGCCCGCGTACGACTGATCGAAGTGCATGGCTATTTGGGTGGAGTCTGGACCGCGGGGATGGTGAATAACATCATCGACTACCGGAACAAGTCCGGATTGGTCGCCGAAATCATGGCGGCACTCAAAAAGAGCGATGCGCAGGTCAGCGCGGCGGTGTTCGACGTAGAAGAGATGAAGCGTTTGCTCGAAGAGCTGTGCCTGCAGGCCGGGGTCAAGTTGCTTTATCACACCCGCGTGGCGGGCGCGGTGAAAGACGGTTCAAACCGGCTCACCCACGCTCTCGTTGAGAATGTCTCGGGTCGTCAGGCCTTTGCGGCCAAGGCTTTTGTGGATGCGACCGGCGAAGGCGACTTGGCCGCGCGGGCGGGTTGCGGTTTCGCGTGGGGCCATCCCGTTTCCGGCAAGACCCAGCCGATGAGCCTGATTGCGCTGTTGGGCGGACTCGACGCCGCGGCGCTGCGTGCGCAGGGGATACTCCGCGGCGACATCTCGTCGCCGCAAGAGAAGGCGGCCTTCCGCGAGGAACTCAAACGGGCGGGCGTGTCGCCCTCATACGGGCTGCCGACGCTGCTGCGCATCCGGGACGACCATTTCGCCCTGATGGCCAATCACGAATATGCGGCGTCGGGTATCGACGCGCAGCAGCTTACAGATGCCAGTATTCATGCGCGAAGAGAGGTCCACACGCTGATTCAGGCGTTGCGTAAGAGCGGTGGGCTCTGGAAGGATGTGCGGATTCTCGCGACGGGCGCGCAGATCGGCGTGCGCGAGGGCCGCCGAATCCACGGCCGCTACACGGTCGCCCAAGAGGATCTTATTCGGGGTGCGCGGTTCGAGGACGCGGTGTGCCGCACGGAGTATTGGGCAGATATTCATGCGCTTGATGTCGGCCACAGCGGCGGCGGCGTGACCTCTGAAGGCGTGACCGCGAAACCCTATGACATTCCGCTTCGCGCGCTGATCGCAAAAGATGTGGACGGTCTGTTGCTGACGGGCCGGTGCATCAGCGGCGATTTTTACGCGCATGCCAGCTACCGGGTGACAGGCGATGCCGTCGCGTTGGGCGAAGCGGCGGGCCGTACCGCGGCCGTGGCCGCGTTGAACGGACAGTTGCCGCATCACGTCGCGTGGAAACAGATTGCGGGATAATATGACGGCCCCGACGATGCGGGGCGACGGCAAGGCGGTCACAAGATGATTCTCGACAGGGTCGGAAGGTTTACTTGGCTGGCGGTAGGACTCAGCGCGGTGATATGCGCGACTGCACGGCGTGCTGGCGCTGTCGCGCCGCAGCCGCTTCATCCGGGCTTGGACGGAAAAGTGCTGTGCGGTTATCAAGGCTGGTTTCGGACGCCCTGCGATCCGTCGGGTGCCGGGTGGCGACACTATCTTCGACAGCGCGACGGCGTTTGGCTGCCGGTCACCGATTATCTGCCGGACGTTTCCGAAGCCGGGAAGGAGGAACGCTGCCGGCTGCCGCTGGCGTGCGCGGACGGACGCGCGGCCGAGGCGTTTTCTTCCGACAACCGTGCGACTGTCGACCGGCATTTCGCGTGGATGCGCCAGTACGGCATCGACGGCGTTTTCGTGCAGCGGTTCCCGACGGACCTCTATCGGCGCGGATTCGAGCCAGCACCGTTTCGCGACTCGGCCGACCGCGTGCTGGGTTTCTGCCGTGACGCGGCGGCCGCCCCCGGCCGTTC
>CAZTDL010000349.1:0-5171 GCA_964612775.1 uncultured Lentisphaeraceae bacterium | reverse complement strand
CTGGCAAGCACCGTCGGGGCAGCGGCAGTTGTCCTTCTCCCGTCACCGATGGAAAGACGCTCTTTGTTTACTTTAAAAGCGGCACGCTGGCCGCACTCGATTTCGACGGTACGGTGCTTTGGCGGATCAATCTTCAGGAGCGTTACGGCCAAGACACCCTTTGGTGGGATCTGGGGACCAGCCCGGTTCTTGTGGACGAAAAATTGATTGTGGCCGTGCTTCACGAGGATCATTCTTATGTTGTGGCACTGAATCCCAAAAATGGTCATGAGGTCTGGAAGGTGGACCGGAATTTTTCGTGTAAAGAGGAGAACGGTCAAAGCTATGCAACCCCAGTGGTGACAACCCAAAACGGTCGTACGGTCTTGCTGCTCTGGGGCGCGGACCACCTGACCGGCCATGATGCGGCGACCGGCGAGGCGCTTTGGCAATGCGGCGGGTTCAATCCCGACAACAAGGCCAACTGGCGCAACATCGCTTCTCCGGCTGTCTCACGCGGTATAGCGATTGTGCCTTATGGGCGAGAGCAGTATGTGGCGGGCATAAAGACGGAAGGCCATGGCGACATCACGGCAAGCGCTCGTCTTTGGGAAAAACGCGGCATCGGCACGGATAGCGCGACGCCGATTGCTTTCGGGGGTTTAGCCTATCTTGTCAACTTCAAAGGCCGTGTATGGTGTTTAGACATTCAGACCGGTGAAACACGCTGGACTTCCGTTTTGCCCGGAGGAAAAGGCGTGTTCTATAGTTCGCCGGTCCTCGACGGCAACAACCTCTATTTCTGTCGCGAAGACGGTTCGGTTTACATCGCGCGCATCGGCCCGACGGGATTGCAAATGGTCAATGAGACCCGTTTCAACGATGTTTTCATCGCCTCGCCGGTGCTCGTTCGTGACCGTCTTTTCCTGCGCGGCGAGAAGTATCTCTACTGCGTGGGCAACTGACGCGCATGGCCATCGTTGTCTGCCTCTGTGTAACGCGGCATACAGCAGGCAGGCATAAAAAAGGTGCCCCGGATTTCTATCCGGGGCACCTTTTTGTCTTTTTCTGTTGTGGACCGGACCGCTTACGACTTCGGCATGTTGGCCAAAGCCTGCAGCATCTCAAAGTTCTCCTTGAATTTCGTCTCGGCCGATTGCAGCATCGCTGTCGCATTCGGATTGAGTTTGAGAAGCTGCTTGAAACGGTTCTCCGTCAACGCCGTCTCGGCGAACGACTGCGTCGGGGCTTTGCTGTCGAGCTGCAACGGGTTCTTGCCCTCAGAGGCGAGCGCCGGGTTGTAGCGGTACAGCGGGAAGTGACCGGTCTCGACCGCGAGCTTCTGGTGCTCGAGGCCTGTCACCAGATCAAAACCCTGCGCGATGCAGTGTGAGTAGGCAATGATGATCGCCGGTCCGTCATACGCCTCGGCTTCGGCGAAAGCCTTGACCGTGGCGGCCGGATTGGCTCCCAAGCTGACCTGCGCAACGTAGATGTTCTTGTAGGTCATCGAGAGCATGCCGAGACCCTTCTTCATCTGGCCCTTGCCGGACGCCGCGAACTTCGCGATCGCGCCGAGCGGGGTAGATTTAGAAGCCTGCCCGCCGGTGTTCGAATAGACCTCGGTGTCCAGAACGAGAACCTTGATGTTGCGCCCCGATGCGAGCACATGGTCAAGACCTCCGTAACCGATGTCGTATGCCCAGCCGTCACCGCCAATGGCCCACACGGACTTGCGGATCAGGTAATCCGCGACGCCGAGCAGATCCTTGCAGGTGTTGCAGCAGGAACCGTCGCCGATGAGCGTCTTCAGTTCGGCAACCAGTGCGCGCATGGCTTCGATGCCTTCGCCCGTTTTCTGTTCTTGGTCCTTGATCTTCTGGGCCACGGCCTTGAGCGCGGCGGGTGCCTGCTCGGCGGCAATGATCTGCCCGATCAGCTCGAGGGCAAAGCCGTTGAGCTTGTCGGCGGTCAGACGCATGCCGAAAGCGAACTCGGCGGCATTCTCGAAGAGCGAGTTTGACCACGCGGGGCCGCGTCCGTCTTCGCGCTGACAATAGGGTGTGGTGGGCAGGTTGCCGCCGTAGATCGACGAGCAGCCCGTGGCGTTACCGATGAGCAGGTGGTCGCCCGCGACCTGAGTGAGCAACTTGAGGTAGGGCGTTTCGCCGCAACCCGCGCAGGCGCCGGAGAACTCGAACAGCGGACGCTTGAGCTGACTGCCCTGAATCGTGGTCGGGTTCAGCTTGGTCGTGTCGGCTTCGGGCAGGCCAAGGAAAAATTTCCAGTTTGCGGCTTCGCTGGCGCGCAGCGGCATTTGGTCTGCCATGTTGATCGCCTTCTTAGCGGGATCGGCCTTGTTCTTGGCCGGGCAACGCTGGACGCAGAGACCGCACCCTGTGCAGTCTTCCGGCGCGCATTGGATCGTGTATTTGAAGCCCGGGAACGCCTTGCCGACCACACCCTTTGCGTCGGCGGATTTGAAGGTCGCCGGCGCGTCTTTGAGGGCGGCGGGATCAAATGCCTTGCCGCGGATGGCCGCATGCGGGCACACCAGCGAGCACTGCATGCACTGGATGCAGGTGTCGGGGTCCCACACGGGAATCTCTGTGGCGATGTTGCGTTTTTCCCATTGCGTGGTGGCGGTTGGCCATGTGCCGTCGAGCGGGATTTTCGAGACCGGCAGATCGTCGCCGCGCTGCGCCATGATCTCGGCGGTCACGGTCTTGACAAAGTCGGGCGCCTCGTCGGCCACAACCTTGGGCATTTTGAGTTTGCCGGCCGGGGTGGACGGGTAAGTCACCTTTTTGACGGCGTCTGAAGCGGCGTCGATGGCGTCCCAGTTTTTCTGGACAACAGCGTCGCCTTTCTTTCCGTAGGTTTTCTTGGCAGCCTTTTTCAGGGCCTCGATCGCCTCGTTCTCGGGCAGAATGCCGGAGATCTTGAAGAACGCGGTCTGCATGATGGTGTTGATGCGTCCGCCGAGGTGCAATTCGTGGTCAAGCTTGAGGGCGTTGACAACGTAGAAATTCAACTTCTTGGCGATGATCTGCTTTTCGACCTCGTCGGGCATTTGGTCCCAGACTTCGTTCGCTTCGAACGGCGAAGCCAGAAGGAATGTACCGCCGGGTTTGATGGTCGCGAGCATGTCGTACTTCTCAAGGAACGAGAAGTTGTGACAGGCCACGAAGTCAGGCTTGGTGCAGAGGTAAGGGCTGCGGATCAGCTGCGGTCCGAAGCGCAGATGCGACACGGTGATCGCGCCGGCTTTCTTCGAGTCGTATACGAAGTAGCCTTGGGCGAAGTTGTCCGTATCGGAACCGATGATCTTGATCGCGTTCTTGTTCGCGCCGACCGTGCCGTCCGAGCCGAGACCATAGAACATGCACTCTTTGCGGCCTTCGTCTGCGAGGGTGAAATCTGTCGGAGTAATCAGGCTGAGCCCCGATACATCGTCCGTGATGCCCGATGCAAAGTGATTCATCGGCTTCGCGCTCTGGGCGTTGTCAAAGATGGCTTTGACCATGGCCGGCGTGAACTCCTTCGACCCCAAACCGTAGCGGCCGCCGTAAGTCGGTATCCAGCTCTTGATAGAGGCCAGATTGTCCTGCATGGCTTCGCCGATGGCGGTGCGGACGTCTCCGTAAAGCGGTTCGCCGATGGAACCGGGTTCCTTCGTGCGGTCCATCACGGTGATGGTTTTCACCGAGGCCGGAATGGAAAGCGCAAAGGCCTTGACGTCGAACGGACGGTAGAGACGGACTTTAATACAGCCGAATTTCCCGCCCTTTTTGTTCAACTCTTCAACGGTCTCATGAACGGTCTCGGCACCCGAACCCATGATGACGATCACGTGCTCGGCGTCTGGGGCGCCCTCGTAATCGAACAGCTTGTACTGACGGCCGGTGAGTTTGGCGAACTTGTCCATGCACTTCTGCACGATCGCCGGCGTGGCGGCGTAGAAGGGGTTGACCGTCTCGCGGCCTTGGAAATTCACGTCCGGATTTTGCGCGGTGCCGCGCATGACGGGCTTCTCGGGGTTGAGCGCGCGGGCGCGGTGGGCGGCGACCAGATTGTCATCGATCATCGCGCGAATGGTTTCGCGCTCGACTTGGTCGATCTTTTGCACCTCATGCGATGTGCGGAACCCGTCGAAGAAATGCACGAACGGAACGCGCGACTCAAGCGTGGCGGCATGGGCGATGGTGGCCATGTCCATGACTTCCTGCACGCTGTTGGAGCCGAGAAACGCGAATCCCGTCTGACGGCAAGCCATGATGTCACCTTGATCGCCGAAGATCGAAAGGCCTTGGCAAGCGAGCGCGCGGGCGGTGACGTGGAAAACGGTGGGCGTCAGTTCGCCGGCGATCTTATACATGTTCGGGATCATCAGGAGCAGACCCTGCGAAGCCGTGAACGTGGTGGTGAGCGCGCCGGTGGTGAGTGCGCCGTGAACAGCGCCTGCGGCACCCGCTTCGGACTGCATCTCCATCACGTGCGGGACGGAGCCCCAAATGTTCTTCATGTCCTTTGCGGCCCATTCGTCAGCCCATTCGCCCATAGGCGATGACGGCGTGATCGGGTAGATTGCTGCGACCTCGCTGCATGCGAAGGCGACTTCGGCGGCGGCTTGGTTACCGTCAACCATGATTTTTTTTGCCATTTTGTTTTCTCCTTAAAAAATGAAGCGCGTCCGATAACCCGGACGCGCCTGAGATGAAATTACTTCGTCAGGGCTGCGCGGACTTCGTCGACATGTCCCGCCGAACCGAGAAGGACATTCTTCGCGGCGATGAATTTCGCGTACTCCGGAATAAAGACCTTGCCGGGATCGCGCAAGTCAAACTTCTCGGGATGATCGCGGAAAAACTCGCGGTGCACGCGGCACCATACCAGACGGCCATCGGTGTCGATGTTGATTTTGGTGACACCCAGTTTGGCCGCGCCGAGGAACTGGGAGGCATCGACACCGCTGGCACCCTTGATGTTGCCGCCAGCCGCATTGATGCGGGCCACCTCGTCCTGCGGAACCGAGGAAGATCCGTGCATCACCAGCGGGAAACCCGGCAACAGCTTCTGAATCTTCTCGAGAATATCGAAGCGGAGCTTCTGATCGCCGTGAAACTTGAATGCGCCGTGCGAGGTGCCGATCGCGCAAGCTAGGGAATCAATGCCCGTCTGCTTTACGAAAT
>CAZTDL010000348.1:0-5179 GCA_964612775.1 uncultured Lentisphaeraceae bacterium | reverse complement strand
TGTCGGCGCAGTCGCCGGAGGAAACGTTGCTTGCCGTGCTGAAATCTGATGCGCCGCAGCAGCAAAAAGCAGATGCGTGCATCGAGCTTGGCCGGGTTGGCACACGGGCGGCCGTCGCGCCGCTGGCGGCGCTGCTCGCGGAGGAGAAGTTTTCCCATATGGCTCGCTATGGGTTAGAGACGATCCCTGATCCGGCCGTCGATGCGGCGTTGCGCGCGGCGCTCGAACGGCTCAACGGCCGACTGCTGGTTGGCGTGATCCAATCGGTCGGCGTGCGGCGTGATGCGGCGGCGGTTGGGACACGGTCGCTCGCCTGCTCGGCGATCCGGACGCTGAAGTCGCGGCGGCGGCGGCCATCACGTTGGGACGCATCGGCACGCCGCAGGCGGTCGCGGCATTGAAGGGGAGTCTCGGCAAAGTGCCTGCTGCCGCGGAAGGGCTGTTGTGTTGCGCGGAAACCGCACCCGTGCCGGACCAGGCGGTTGCGCTTTATGACGCTTTGTGCGCCGCTCGGATTCCTTCGAACGTGAAAATGGCTGCGATGCGCGGCGCGATCCTTGCGCGAGGAACGAAGGCCGGGCTCCCGCTCCTGATCGAACAGCTCCGAAACGAGGACCCCACCCTGTTTAGCGTGGCGTTACGAGCGGGGCTGGAGTTGCCCGGCGCGGAAGTGCCGCGCGCGTTGGCGGCCGAACTCGTGAAACTTCCTTCGGCCAAGCAGGTCTGTCTGACGGCTGTGCTGGGTGAGCGAGGCGATACGGCCGCCGTGCCCGCGTTATTGAGTCTTGCGCGCGGCGGCACGCCAGAGGTCCGCGTGGCTGCGGTCGGCGCGTTGGCGCGGCTGGACTCTGCCGAGGCCGTGCCCGTTCTGATGGAACTCTCCGGTTTCGAGAATGCCGAGGTCGCTAAGGCGGCACAGGATGCGCTCGCGGGTTTTTCTGGGTCAGACGCGAATGCCGCCCTTGTCGCACTGTTGGACAAGCCGGATATGACGGCGCGGCTGATGGGCGTGGAACTGATCGGTCGGCGACGGATGACGGAAGCCATGCCTGAGCTGTTGCGCTTGGCGGCTGACGCGGATGCGCGGCTGAGCGGTGCGAGCCTCAAGGTGTTGGGCGATCTCGCGGGGGTGAAAGAGCTTTCAGCCCTGCTCGCGATTCTTGGGAAAACGCCTGCGCTGGAAGCGGCGGAACGGGCGATCAACGTTATTTGTGCCCGGCAGTCGGTGCCGGTGCCGGGGGCCGTCGTTATCAGCAAGGCCGTTTACGGCGCGTTGCCGGATGGTCCCTCAAAAGATGTCACCGCGAAGGTTGACGCGCTGGTCAAGGCTGGAAAATCGGACCTTGAAATCGACAACGCGACGTTCGGCGATACGGCACCCGGTAAGGTCAAAAAATTTCAGGTGGAGTATGCCGTGAACGGGATTACGCGAAAGGCCGTCGCAAACGAAGGCCGCACGCTCCGTCTTGATCTGGGGGCCGGCTCGACGCCGGTTGCCGTGCTCGATCCTCTGCTGGCGGCCTACGCTCAATCGCAGGGAGAGCCGAAAGTCGCGCTGCTGAGAATTCTCTGTGCCGCCGGAGGGCCCCCGTCGCTCAAGATCGTGCGTGCGGCTGCGGATGATGAGAATCCCGTGCTGAAAGAGGCGGCGCAGCGGGCGCTCTGCGATTGGCCGCTTGCGGAGGTTTTGCCGGATCTTGAGAAAATGATTCAAACGGCGACGTCCCCCAAAATCAAGATTTTGGCTTTGCGCGGTTATGTGAAACGGGTGCCTGCCCAAGAGGCCCCCGTCGCTCAAAAAGTCGAGGCGTACAAAAAGGCGTTTGGATGGGCTACGCGTGACGAGGAACGTAAACTGGTTTTGGCTTCGCTGAGCGCCGTTTCTTCGCCGGATGCTCTTGCTTTGGCGACGTCGTGTTTCGACAACGCCGGTCTGCGGGATGATGCGTGCCTTGCGGCTGTGGCCGTGGCTGAGAATCTGGGAGGGGCACTTTCGGAACAGGTCGGCCCCGCCATGGAGCGTGTCGTGAAAGTCAGTGCGAATGAGCGGGTGCTGGTTCGTGCGCGTCAGTGTCTTAAACAAGCTAAGATGGCCGAAGAAGAGAAACGCGCGGCCGGAGATGAGACCGGATTCAAACCGATGTGTAACGGTAAGGACTTGTCCGGATGGGAAGCGCGGGACGGAGACTGGTGGAAGGTTGTTTCGGGCGTACTGACCGGCGAAAGCACGACGGAAAAACCGCTGGTTGCGAACAATCATCTGATTTGGAAGGGCGGAACGCCCGGCGATTTCGAACTGAGGACTGAATTTCGCTTGAGCAAAAGCGCCAACTCCGGCATTCAGCTTCGTGCGGAAGCGGTTTCGAATCGGGACACGGGATATCAGGCGGACATGAACGGCGGCGGCCATTTTGTCGGTTTTCTCTATCATCCGAAGATGCATCTGATCGGCGCGCGTGGCGAGAAAGTCGTCATTGCCGCTGACGGAACGAAAACGTCGCAACGCTTTGCGGAATCGGCGGCCTTGCAGAAGCTCTATAAGATTGAGGATTGGAATTCGATACGGATCATCTGTCGCGGTCCGGCGATCACCATCTACGTCAATGGCGTTTTGATGAGTCTGTTTGAGGATCACCGTCCGGACACGCCGCGTCAGGGGGTTATCACCTTGCAACTGCACAAGGGACCGCCGATGAAAAACGAGTTCCGTAATCTGCGCATCAAGGAGTTGCGGTAGAGGGACGCGGGAAAACCTCCCGACACGACGATCATTACCGGGCACGGCTGAGCGGAAGGAAGAGCAGGTCAAGATCCACGCCGCCCCCGGGGTGGCGCTCGTAGCGGTAGAGTCGCCATAAGAGCGACGTTTTGCTGAAGCCGTCCGCGCGGGTGTCGTAGGTGATGCCCGGAAAGATATCGACACTCACATCGCCGTTGCGCTTCTCATAGTGCCACAGGCGCCACAGGACGCGACGGCGTTTGTAGTCCAAGGCTTCTTCTTTTCCGTCTTTCGCGGCCACGGTGTCGTGCCGGGTATCGAACAAGGCCAGCAGTAAAGACGATTCGTCACGGAAGTTGAGCGGCGTGCCGTCGAGGCGTGTTTTCACGGCTGTTTCGTGCCTCCAAAACGGGAAAAGGCCGTGAGAGACCGACCGCAGGCCGACGTCTTCGGAAGGTGTGTTATGCGGTGCCTGAACAGCGCAGGCGACGTTTGTCAATGACACTGCGGTCGCGTGGCGCTCATGGGCATAGCAGACGAGCCATTGACGGTCCCGACGGTTGGTTTCTGCGTTGGCCTTACCCGACTTCGGATTGTGCGAGGCGGAGATGTCGACGGTGTGGCTGAAGAAGGGGAAAAAACCGCACGATTTGGTTTGACGGTTTCCCTCTTTCCAGTCATGGCGCGAAAACGCATTGTATCCGAGCAGCAGAACGCGTGTTGAAAAGGTGTCGTTTGTCTGACAGGCCGAATGGTGAAAGAGCGGAAAGAGCCATCCGCCGCTATGGGCACCTGTGAGGACACCTGCCAACGGAGTCAGCGGATACCAGTAACCGTCGGCGTTTTTTTGTCGGGTTTGTCCCAACCCGAAATCGGCGTCAGAAACAGGGCGTCATTCTTGTCGTAGGCGCAAAGCGGGAACAGATAGCCGCTGCGGTTAGTGGCGCTCCGGTGCCGGTTGTATAGGCCCAAGAGCAGAGTGAGATCGCTGACATCGTTCTGCCAGCGGTGCCAGGCGAGCAGGAGCGGAAGAGCGGCCCATCCATTCTGGATGTTTTCCTTGTTGCTTAGCTCATAGGCGTAAAGCGGAGCGAAGAGGCCGTGCGTATCTTTGTCTCGCCACGAGAATAAGCATGGCCACGGATATCCCGTGTAGGTTTCCTGTCTGTCGGGATACTGATACCGGTAGCGTCCGAAGGTTCCGATGCGCCACCCCGTTTCCTTTTCTCCTGTATGAAGGTGGCAGAGCGGCCACCCGAACCAGTCGTCATGTTCGGTGAAACGACCCTCTTTCCACGTTTCAGCATCGCTGACCCACAAAGGGAAAAGCGCACGGGTTTCATCCTCGTAATGCCATATGAGCGGAAAAAGGATGTGGTAGTCTTGCTCAATCGTGCCTTCGCGTTGGCCTGTTCCCCAAAAGTAAGGAAAAACGCGATAGTCGCGGGTCTTCGTATCGGCTTGGCACAGCGGCCAGAGGACGTTGTACTCCCGGAATTCGTTCGTGCTGCCGTAGGCTGAGAACAGTGGACGCAGGGCGATGTGTTCCTCCGTCTGCTCGAAAAGCGGCCAGCACACGGAGAGCGCCGGTTCGCGGTAATAGATGATCGGCCAGAGATTGATACGCCTGATTTCAGCTCCGGGCACGTTGGTTTTATATTCGCCCGTGTAGAAGGGCGTGCCTTTCATCTCGCAAGAGGCGCAGCCGACAAACAAAAAACCGGAGGCGATGGACGACATCGTCAAAAAAAGCCTCACGATCTTCATGTTCACCCCCGCGTCAGTTCGGTGAGAGAAGGGTCTGCGAAAGGAGCTCGTCATCGACGGTGACGCCAACGCGCACGTTGCCGATGGAGGCGGGCAATGCGAACCGCACTTTCCCGTCCGCTTTTTTCTTATCCAGCGTTATGGCGGCTAAAACCTCGGCGAGGTCGATGCCGTGCGGCATGGAAACGGAAAGTCCTAGGCGAGAGAAGATGTCCGATATCTGCGCTGACAAACCGATTTTTGCGATTCCGAGCGCTTCCGCGAGCTTCGCTTCCAGCACCATGCCGAGCGCGACGGCCTCGCCGTGCTGCACCGCGAAGTGTGTGGCTTTTTCGATGCCGTGGCCGATCGTATGGCCGAGATTTAGCGCCGCCCGGATACCTTTCTCAAACGGGTCGCGCTGAATCACGCGGATTTTGACGGCCATGGCGCGCGCGACGAAAGGAGTGAGCCAATCCGTGCCCGCCAGACAGGAACAGGGGCTGGTTGACGTTTGGGTTTTGCAGAACGCGAAACGCGGCAGGATGTCGAGCAGACCGGGATCGGCAATGATCGCATGTTTCACGGCTTCGGCCAGGCCGCAGCGCATTTCGCGCACCGGCAGCGTGGCAAGCATGGCGGTATCGGCCAATACCAGCGCGGGAGGATGAAACGCGCCGATCAGGTTTTTGCCCTCCGGCAGATCCGCGCCGG
>CAZTDL010000347.1:0-5191 GCA_964612775.1 uncultured Lentisphaeraceae bacterium | reverse complement strand
GCCGTCAGAATCAAACCCGCCGGCAAGAGGATCAGGTTCAAGAACAGCGCAATGTTCGCGATCATGCCGCAATAGAAGTAGTAGATCACCATGAACGCCGCAACGAGCAGCGTACCGACAATACCGGCCGTAAGACCGCTGCGGACCGCATCCGCGCCCAGCGTCGACTCGACGGAACGCTTCTCGAGAATCTTCATTGGCGCGGGCAACGAGCCGGCATTCAGGATATTGCGCAACACGGCCGCTTCGGACCAGGAGAAGTTGCCTTCGATAATCGCGCGCCCGTTAGGAATTTCGGTTTTGAGCACCGGTGCCGAATAGAGCGTGTCGTCCAACACGATGGCAAGCTGGCGGCCGACGTCGCTGTCCTTATTGCGCGAACCGCGGGGAGAATACGCCTTGGTCAACCGGGCAAACTCCGCCGAACCCTTGGCGTTGAAGGTCAACGAGACATGCACGCGCCCGGTCATGGAATCGACCTCGACAGAGGCGCTGGACAACGCCGAACCGGTCAGTTCGGCCTTACGGAGCACAAACACCGGACGGTAGATCACCTGCCCGTTGGCGTTCTGGTCGCGCTCCAGCATGAAGGCGTAACGAGGATCGGGCACCTCGAAAAGCGAGAGGCGATTCGCGTATTCCGGATCCTTTACCAAAGTCGTATAGTTCGGGGCACGCTTATACCCGCGGCCATCCTCGGAGGAAACATACCCCTCGGGCAGGCGTCCCGACGTGAGCAGCTTGTCGACCAACTGATCATTCTGTTTGTGAACCAGCTTGAACTCGAGAAACGCCGCACTCTGGATGCTCTTTTCAGCCGCATCGCGTTCGACCGCGCCGATACCGGGAAGCTGAATGGTAATGCGGTGGTTCTTACCGCCCTGAATGACAGGCTCGTTGACGCCCAACGTATCGATCCGGTTACGGATCACTTCAATCGCCCGCGCATCCGCGTCCTTCAGGATGTTGTTGACCTGGTTTTGCAGCTCAACATCGTTCAGCTCAACCTCTGACCCCGCCTTGATGTTGTTGCGAAGCCGCGCTTCGTCAATCGCGATAGTGAAACTCGTGCCGCCCGACAAGTCCAGTCCCAAACGGATCTTATCTTTAAAAGGAATCGCGACATAGGCGGACAAAACAGTCAGGAAGGCCAGCACAAGCCACTTCCAGAGGTCATTTCTACTCATTTTTCAACAGCTCCACGGTTAGACAAAAACCCATAAAGAGTCAATAGAAGTGTCAATATAGCACACTCCGCTTCCCTTTTTCATCCATGAATTTCAAAAAAGAGCAATCACTTGGCCTCTTCGACCGTGACGGCCTCACCCTCTTTGAGGACCTTGCTGACCGCGCCGCGCGCGACCTCGACGGTCACCTTGGGAGCGATCTCCACGAGGAACGTGGCCTCACGCGCCTCGGCGATCGTGCCGAGCAGTCCGCCCGCGAACAGAACCTTCTGACCCGCGCGAAGTTCGGCGATCATGCGCAGCCGTTCCTTCTCCTTACGCCGCTGCGGGCGGATCATCATAAAATAGAAGATGCCGAACACCAGCACCATCGGGATCAGCATGCCGCCCATGCCCGCCATGCCTTGCGGCGCAGCCGCCTGAGCCATCATCATTCCTGCGTTCATTTCCGTTTTCCTTTTTCTATCGCTTAAAGGTTCGCACCCGCCTGCGGTGCCACACCTTGACCAGAGAACTCGCTCATATCGCCGCGCGGGCCTTCCGCCCATCGGGGCGCAACGCCGCGGTCAGCGCCAGCCGCCACTCGCTGAAGCAATCATTCGCGATCGCCTCACGCATATCCCGCATGAAAGAAAGATAACAGTGTATGTTGTGGATCGTCAATAACCGGACGCCCAAGATCTCGCCCACGTTCAACAGATGCCGCACATAGGCCCGCGAAAAGTTTTGGCAACAGTAGCAGGTGCATCCCGCCTCGACCGGCCGCTGATCCATCTTATAGGCGCCGCCCTTCACGGGATACTGCCCCGTTCGCGTATACGCCGTGCCGTGACGCGCGGCCCGCGTCGGACACACGCAGTCGAACATATCCACGCCCCGCGCCACCGACTCGCTCATCTGATACATGTCGCCCAGCCCCATAACGTAACGCGGCCGCTCGACGGGCAGACGGCGCAGACCGTCCTCCACGCCTTTGAGCATCACGTCTTCGGGCTCTCCCACGCTGACGCCGCCGACCGCATAGCCGTCAAACCCCATAGCCGCCAACTCGCTGGCGCACCGTTCGCGAAGTTCCGCAAACGCACCGCCCTGCACGATGCCGAACACGAGCTGCCCCGGCGCGCGTTCCTGCTCCAGACACTGGGCCGCCCACCGCAACGTCTTATCGACGGACGCAACCGCATACTCCGCCTCACACGGATAAGGCATGCACTCGTCAAAACACATCGCGATGTCCGAACCCAGCGTCCGCTGCACCGCCATGGCCTCGGAGGGACCGAGAAAGAATTTAGCGCCGTCGATATGCGAGCGGAATTCCACGCCGTTCGCGCGGATTTTGCGCAGGTTATTCAGACTGAACACCTGAAAACCGCCGCTGTCGGTCAAAATCGGCCGGTCCCACGCCATAAAGCGGTGCAACCCGCCGCAGGCCGCCATCACCTCCATACCGGGCCTCAGCAAGAGATGATAGGTATTGCCCAAAAGGATCGACGCGTCCATCTCCCTCAAGTCGCGCGGCTCCAGAGCTTTCACCGTGGCCTGCGTGCCGACCGGCATGAAAACAGGGGTCTCGACCACGCCGTGCGCCGTCCAGAGACGACCCAGCCGCGCGCCCGTATGGCGGTCCTCCTTGAGCACCTCGAAAGTGCCCGGAACCCGTATCCCGTTATCTGCCATGAATCCCATAAAAGGTCGTAGTAAACCATAAACGCGCCGTTCTGACCAAGAAGAAAACATGGCGGCTAAGGAGAATGGGAAAGAAGAAAGAACACCAACATTCAACATCGAACGCTGAACATCCAACAGGGGAACGGGAAGACGGAAGCGGTTCGACGTTCGACGTTCAATGTTCGATGTTCAGTGTTCACGTTCCTTCCCGCACCAAACCCGCGTTTCATGCGATTTCCCGGTAATCGGTTGGTGGCAGGGGGGGCGCGAGGGGAGGTGGAAGGGAGGGGATAATGGACCCTGTTGGTGTACCGGCCCGTTTCCGCCATTCCTCGAGTTCGTCTGCCACATCCCGGCCACCAACCGATTGCGATTTCACGGCAACTTGCTGTTGACACCTCTTGGCAGCCTCTGTTAAAGTTTGCGGCCGTTATGGGACAACAATTAAGAAAACAAGTTAAACGCCAACGCCGTGAGGCCCGCAACAAACGGGTTAAAGAGCGTGCGCGCGCTGGGATGAAAAAGTAGCCCTTTTCGTCAAGGTGCGATGGCCGAGTGGTTAGGCAGAGGTCTGCAAAACCTCGAACAGCGGTTCAATTCCGCTTCGCACCTCCATTTTGTAACCGCTGACTTTTCGCTCAAGCGTGAAGAAAGCGGTTTTTTCGTTTGGATCATAGGCCGGTGGCAAAACCGTCGATTTGGAGCGCTTTTGCAGAATCGTCCACCTTTCCGCTTTTCCCCAATTAAGGACCGTTTATGATCGACACGGCTTTCGCGCCCGCCTATTTCGAGAAGAACCGGCAGGCCATCCTGAACGACTGGTTTGCTTTCCTGCGTCTGCCCACGGTCGGTCTAGACCCTAGACATCTCGGCGATTGCGCTCGCGCCGCGGCTTGGCTGAAGAATTTTCTCAAGCCTCTTGGTTTTGAAGTTGAGATCCTCACGCCCGGCAGCGGCATCCCGGTTCCCGTGCTGACGGCGGAACGTCCCGGCGAGACGGAGGCTATGACCGTGCTTTTCTACGGCCATTACGATGTGCAGCCGGAAGACCCCCTGAGCGCTTGGCAAACGCCGCCTTTCGAGCCCACGCTGATCAACGACCGCGTCTATGCGCGTGGCGCGCAGGACAACAAAGGCCAGCTTTTCGGGTTCCTGTCCGGCGTCAAGGCCCTGATTGAGGCGGGCGAACCCCTGCCGACCCTCAAACTCGTGATCGAGGGTCAAGAAGAAAGCGGGAGCTTTGCCGTCAACGACTTGGCCCCCATCCTGCGTCCGCGCCTGCAGGCCAATGTGATGATGGTCAGCGACACCTCCTGCGGCCCCGAGAACAGGCCTTCCATCGTGGCCGGTCTGCGCGGCGTGCAGCATTTCACCGTCACCCTCACCGGCCCAGCCTACGACCTTCATTCCGGCGTTCATGGCGGCGTGGCCCCCAATCCGGCGCAAGGGCTGGCTCGGTTGCTCGCGACCCTGCACAACGAGGACGGCTCCATCGCCGTGGCCGGTTTCCGCGACCGGGTCTATCCGCCCTCGGCCGAAGAGCACGCCATTGCCCGGCAAGGCGCGATCTCGGACGAGCGCTACGCGCAGGAGATCGGCTGTCTTCCTTTGGGCGGCAATCGCGCGCTCGACGCCGCCACGCGCGGCAGTTTCGAGCCCACGATCGAGATCAACGGCATTCACTCCGGCTATGGCGGCCCCGGCTCCAAAACGGTGATCCCGTCATCGGCCACGGCCAAGCTCAGCATGCGCCTCGTGCCCGCCCAGCGTCCGGAAGACACGTTCGCCGCCGTTCAAAAGCACCTCGCCGAGCGTTGTCCGCAAGGCATGACTCTGACGTTCTCGGAGAACTGTGTGGGCGCGCCGGGTTTCCGCCTGCCGCTCAATTCGCCGATCTTCCGGCTGGCCGCCGATGTCCTGCAGCAAATGGACTCGCGAGGCGCGCTCTTCCGCTGGGAGGGCGCATCGATTCCCGTGGTCGCCCTGCTGCAGCACATCTCCGGAGCCGCTCCGCTGCTGGTCGGTTTCGGCCGCGAGGAAGACAAGATCCACTGCCCCAACGAATCCTTCGGACTCGACCAGTTCGTGCGCGTCATGACGTGGAGCACGATGATGCTCAAAGCGCTTGTCTGAAGCCGGGATCGCGAACGTCCAACGTTCAACATCGAACGTCGAACAGGGGGCGGAAACGGTTCGGGGTTGGAGGTTCAGTGTTCGCGTTATAACCCGCTCGAATTCCTCCTTGCAGTTTCCGGGCCCAGCTTTTAATATACCACTCACTTTTTTGTTGCGCCTGTAGCTCAATTGGATAGAGCGTCGGCCTCCGAAGCCGAAGG
>CAZTDL010000346.1:0-5198 GCA_964612775.1 uncultured Lentisphaeraceae bacterium | reverse complement strand
CAGAGACCGGTGCTGAACGGTTCGGAGGGCGAGACCAAATCGATTCCGAAGTAGGGGACACGGCCGCGTTCGAGTGGTGTAGGTTTGGCTGTGCCGATATCCATGCCGCGATAGACCAGCATGGCATCGGAAGAGAGGATCGTGCAACCGAACTGTTCTGCCAACACCTGCGCGACGGCTGTTTTGCCCGTGGCGGTTGCTCCTGCGAGAACCCATGTTGTTGGCTTATCAGGCATGGCGTCACGCGCATTTAAGGGGTCGCGTGTTGCTGGGAGGCTTTGTCATGTATCCACTGTGTGACGATAAACAAGAACACGCCGCAACAGATGGATGCGTCGGCGATATTGAAAGCCGGAAAATGCGATTGCCCCCAGTAAAAATCGAGAAAATCGATAACGTAGTTCAGGCGGATGCGGTCAATCAGATTTCCGATGATGCCGCCGAAAATAAGTGACATCGTCAGCGGACCGCCCCAGAGGTGCTCAAAAAGATTTTTTCGTTTCCAAACCAGAAAACCGAGAGTCAGGAAAGAAAAAATGATCAAAAATACTTGTTGTCCGGCCAGCATGCCCCAGGCTGCACCGCGGTTTTCGACATAACTCAAGCTGAAGAAATTCGGAATCACCACAATAGAGCCGACCGGCCGCAGGCGAAGAAAGACCCGGTATTTTAACAGTTGGTCCGCTGCGGCTAGAAGGGCTGCAAATAGGGAAATGCGCATGAATGCCTCTTACCTGCGATTGCGGGATTGGGGCGAGCGCTCTTTCTCGGACTGACACTTGATGCAGTTCGTGGCGAAAGGCAAAACGGCAAGCCGCGGCTTGCTGATGAGTTCGCCGCAGGTGTCGCACACGCCGTAAGCGCCTTTTTCGATCGACCGCAAGGCCGCGTCGATATTGGCGATGAGCTGGTGTTGGATGCTGACCTGTTCGAGCGTTTGAAGCCGCATGAAGGCGTCGGTGCCATCTTCTTCGGGATTGGTTTCGTCCGTGCGCTGGAGCGCGGCACTACGCATAGATCCGGACTGACCCGTGATACGGTCGCGCATGGAAAGAAGTTCAGCCTTGAATTGATCAAGGTCGCTCTTTTGAAAGCGATTCTTTTTTTCAGGGACCACGGTTGCCTTCGTCACGGCTTTTTGCGTGGCTTTCGGAGCTTGTGCAGGTGCTTTATTCACGATTTTTTTATTCGGATCCTTTTTCGATGCCGTGCCGGCCACGGTGGCCTTTTTCACTGGCTTCGCATGAGGAGTAGCTTTTTGGGAGGGGGGGTGAGAAGCTTGAGGTGTTTTCTTGAGGGAGCGTTTTACCGTCTTGGCGGACACTTTCTTCGTCGTCACGCCG
The DNA here is from genome assembly GCA_964612775.1 of uncultured Lentisphaeraceae bacterium. GTDB lineage: Bacteria > Verrucomicrobiota > Kiritimatiellia > RFP12 > UBA1067 > DAOPZC01. The sequence goes on along the minus strand of CAZTDL010000346.1, from coordinate 3,855 downwards.
GTTTTCGTTTTACCCGAAACCTTTTTGACAGGAGCCTTGCTGTCAGGAGAGACCTTCACCCTGTTTTTCTTTGCTGCCGTCATGATACACCTCTCTTCCTAAAGGGACACATGATGTCACATTCACCTTGATTGAGCCGGTAGTATACGTGATTCAACAAGAAAGACAAGCTGTAAGATTCAGGTTAGATCGTTTCTTCTGGTTGCGTGTTGATCCACGTTCGGATGGCTTCGTTCAGCGGCAAGATCTCTTCGAGTTGGGCGATCTCGTCGCCGGTCGGACTCGGGATAGAAACGCTGTCGCCTCTAATCTTGCCTTCCAGGTTTAAGGCAAGCCGCGTTTTGCTGGAAATGATGTTTAGATTCTCATCGCGGTCCCACTCGCCGAGAATGGTATAGGTGCGGCTGGACCCGTCCGCCATACGCAGTAGCACCGTGGTGCCGGGGGCGACTTTGTCAGCGGGAATGTCAGAGAAATCGGTCGCCTTCATCAGCTTAATCTCTAACTGCATTTCTGTCTGACGCTGCAGCAGCTGACGCTGGAGGTCTTTGGCCGCCTGATACTCGAAGTTTTCGCGCAGATCGCCGTAGCTGCTGGCTATGGCGATGTCGCGGCTGTTTTTCGGCAACTCGACGTCGACCAATTTTTTGTACAGAAGTTTGCGTTCGGCGAGCGAGCGTGTCGAGGTGATGTGCGCGGGACCTTGCGCCTGTTGGGCGGGCGCCCGTTTGCGGTCGGACAGCGAGGGATCGATTTTAAGCATACGTCCGAGCAGAGAGCGGTGAGTTGAAGGATCCCAAACGGTGGAGGCCTGTATCCGCTCGAAGAAAAGTTGCCGCTGGGCGGTGTCGAGCTCTTCAAAAATCGTGTCCAGCCATTTGTGCTGCTCGAACATCGCTTTGAGGCTGTTTTGCATGCGCAGGGATTCACCTGAGAGTTTGGCCTCAACGATCACAATGGCATGGTTCAGCAATTCGATCAGAGGTGGCAATGTGGGCCATTTGACCTCTTTGCGAAAACGGAAAATCCAGTTCACGAGCGTGGGGGGCGCTTCCGGCTGAATGAGGAGCCTGCGGCAGGCGTCCTCCGCCTCTTTGGTTTCCTTGAGCGCGGTCAATACCTCGTTGAGCAGGTTGAACGGCATCTGCGGCAAGGTGTTGAGAATGCGCGTCGTCGCCTGCGTGCCTTCGGCAAGAAGAAAGGTGGTCATCGCCGCGACATCGCGCACGGTGAGCTGTTCGGCGGCTTCAATGAAACGGTTCTTGTCCCAAAGGTGCGTGCGGAGCTGCTCGGCGGGCGGAGTGAGGAACCCGAGTTGGCTGATCTTTGCTGACAGTCGGGCGTACAGCGCGGCGTCGGTGTTGAACGCGCCGATGATGGCAAAGCCTAGACGGTCCTCCAGAATGGCGCGGCCGGAGTCCTCCAGCCCGACGATCTTGTTGTTATCTTCGAGCTGGCCGATCGCGTCGAGAATTTGAAGCGGATCTTTCGTCGCGGCGAGTTTCTCAAACCATGACGCGCCATATGATTCGGCCTCAGCCAATACGTGGATCGATTCGGCGCGCTTCACGGGAATGATGACGAGAGGGTCTTTTTTAAGCGCCTTCCGTGCCGCTTCCCAGAAGCTTTTCCAGTTGGCTGCCGCGACAAAGCCCTGCCGTGTGAGCACATCTTCGAGCTTAGTCACCGGCATGTCGCCGAAACTGCGTAGCGCGCGCTTGACCAGTTCCCCCGGTTGCCCGGACGCCATTTGGGCAACGCCTGCAGGATCGTTGTGGCGCAGCGTGAGCAGATGGTCGTGAGGGGCTCGCACAAGAGCCTCGCATGCCGTTGCAAAAGACAACGTGTGGTTCTTCTTGTTGTCGAAGTCGATCGTGATGCGTTTGTAGAAATCGTCGATGCGCTTGATCGTTCCCAACCCCCATGCGGGATCGATGACGAGCGTTCCTGCTTTGAGAGAGAGCAACAGATCCAATCGGCGGAAGGCCTCCTCGATCGGTTTTTCTCCGAACCCCGCCGCGTCGATCAGGGCGAGGATGAGCCGATCATTGCAGGCCTTCTTTAGCGCGTCTCGGATGCCGATGTCCTTCAGCAGACCGGCGAGCTGTCCGATACGGTCTTTGATCACGAGGTACAGGCCTGCAAAATCAGCGGCTTCTGTGAGATCCTGCATGAGCATCGTCGCCCAAGCTTCCGCTTTTCTGGAGTCAGAGACCGCGCAGGCGTTAACGACTGTCAATAAGTCGGTGACGGGCAAAGGGCGTTTTTCGAGCAAGGTAAGAAACTGCGCTTCATTTTGTGCGAGGGTCGGTTCTGCGTCCATGAGAAATTTCCTTATGAAAAATGGTCCAACAGATTATCAGAAAACAGGGTCGGTGGAAAGCGTCACGTTTTTTGTTTTTCATTTTTCGGGGGATCGAGGATTGAACCTGTCGTGACACCTTGGGCCGATTCTGTTACAGTACCCTTTTTTTACGGAAGGAAGATCAAGAGATGCCAGAAGAATTGTCGTGTTCCAGCAACGAGTATCGGGATCAGCGTATCGTCAATTTGCGCAAGCTTGAAGAATTGGGCTTTAAACCTTTTGGCCAGGCTTTTGAGCGGACGCGTTTGTCTGAAATCCGCGCAGGTTTCGAGGATAATAAAATCGTGCGTGCAGCCGGCCGATTGATGACCATTCGCCGGATGGGGAAGGCGTCGTTTGCGACTTTCAGCGATGGATCGGGAAGTTTTCAGATTTTCGTCAAAAAGGATCTTCTCACTGAACAGCAATTCCTCGGGTTCAAGCTGCTTGATCTGGGCGATTTTCTGGGGGTCGAGGGTCGGCTCTTTACCACGCAGGCGGGGGAGCCCACAATCGAGGTTCATCGCTGGACATTCCTTGGCAAGGCGATTCTGCAGCCGCCGGAGAAGTTCCACGGCCTTCAAGATGTTGAGGAGCGTTATCGCAAGCGTTACCTCGATCTGATGATGCATCCGGATTCGAGGGACCGTTTTAACAAGCGTAGCGCAATCCTTGCTGAGATTCGGAATTTCCTGCAGGTGCGGGGCTTTATCGAGGTTGAGACGCCCATGATGCAGGCGCAGGCGGGCGGTGCGGCGGCCAAGCCTTTTTTCACGCACCACAATGCGCTCGACACCGAGATGGTTATGCGCATCGCGCCGGAGTTGTATTTGAAGCGGCTGATCGTGGGCGGGTATGACAAGATTTTCGAGCTGGGCAAGGATTTTCGCAACGAGGGCATCGACCGTACGCATAATCCCGAGTTCACCGTGCTGGAGATTTATGAGGCCTATGGCGACCGCAAGTCGATGAAGGCCATCATCGAAGGTCTTTTGCCGCATCTGTGCCAGAAGGTCCTCGGAACGCTGAAAGTCGAATACGGAGAGGCCAAAGAGGTGATCGATTTCACGGCGCCATATCGCGAGGTCGCCTACAAAGACCTGGTGAAAGAAACGATGGGCAACGATTGGTTTGATTTGCCGGTCGAAGAGGTCCGTGCCTTAGCGGCAGCGAAAGGGCTGACGATCAATCCGGCCTGGAATCATTTGTTGGTGACTCACGAGGTGTACGACAAGCTGATCGAAAAAACGCTGCGTCAGCCAACCTTTGTGACGCGTATCCCGCGGCAGTTTGTGCCGTTGGCGAAGGCGTGCGAAGACGATCCTGAACTGGTGGATGTGTTTGAGTTTGTCGTGGCGGGCAAGGAATTGTGCCCCGGCTACACGGAGCAGAACGACCCTATGGCGCAGCGTCAGGCGTTTGAGGATCAGGCTGGAGAAGATATGGAGAAAATCGATGAGGATTTCATTACGGCGCTGGAACACGGCATGCCTCCGACCGGCGGCCTCGGC
>CAZTDL010000345.1:0-5204 GCA_964612775.1 uncultured Lentisphaeraceae bacterium | reverse complement strand
TGGGAACACGCCTACTATCTGGATTATCAGAACCGCCGCGCGGATTATGTCGCCGCCGTTCTCGATAAACTGATCAATTGGAATTTTGCGGCGGAAAATCTCGGATAGCCAAAAGGCTCTTTCTCCTTTCCTGCCCGACGGAGCTAGGGTGACCACATAGCTCCGTCTTCACCTTTCTTAAGGGAAATTCAACGATGTCCCTCAATGCAGGCACGCGAACGGGATGCACAAAATGAAACTTGAGCTGGAAAACAAGGTCGCCTTGGTAACAGCCTCATCGGGCGGTATCGGACAGGAGATTGCCCGTTCGCTGGCCTCCGAAGGAGCGAAGGTCGTCGTCAACGGCCGCACTCCCGCAAGCGTGGAGAAAGCTATTTTCGGCCTTGGGACAGACCTTCCCGATGCCGAATGGATACCCCTTGTCGCAGATAACGGAAGTGTTGCCGGCTGTGACGAAACCATTCGTCAACTGCCAGAAATCGATATCCTCGTTAACACCCTTGGCATTTACGAGGCCGTAGGATTTTTTGACGAAACCGACGAGGCCTGGCACAAGCTGATTGAGGTTAATATCATGAGCGGAGTGCGTCTCGCACGCCATTACTTGCGCGGCATGCTGCAGCGCGGCCATGGACGTATTGTGTTCATTTCGAGTGAGTCCGGAATCAGCCCTGCTCCCGAGATGTTGCACTACAGCGCCACGAAGACCATGCAACTGGGCATTTCACGCTCGCTGGCCGAACTGACCAAGGGAACACAGGTCACCGTGAATTCAGTGCTCCCTGGGCCAACCCGCACTGAAAGCGTTGCGAAGTTCATTCAGGACATCTTTCCAGGCCTTCCCAACGCTGAAGCGGAACACCGGTTCATGACGCAGAACCGTCCGACCTCTCTGATTAGCCGACTTATCAATCCGAAAGAGATCGGCGACATTGTTGCCTTCGTGTGTAGTGCCCGTGCTTCTGTTATCAACGGCTCGTGCATCCGAGCGGAAGGCGGTCTGGTGCGCAGCGTATTCTGAGAAATGTGAGGATGAGGAAAACGTCATTCGCTCTGGGAAGAATTCGTCCAAAGGAAAGAACGGGAATTTATATGGCCGATCTCAGGACAACTTACATGGGTATGCCTTTACGGAATCCCATCATCGTAGGGGCGTCGCCGCTGACCGCAAACATGGATTCCATCAAGATGATTGAAGCGATGGGAGCGGGAGCGTTGGTGACGCATTCGCTTTTCGAAGAGCAGATTCAGCTGGAGCGCTTCGAGTTCGACGAGGCGATACACAAAGAGGATGGCCGAACCGCAGAGGCGATTTCTTTTTCTCCCAATCTCGAACACGGAGGCCCGCTTGAACATCTGATGTGGGTGAAAAAAGCAAAAGAAAACGTGAGCATTCCCGTGATTGCCAGCCTCAATGCCGTGAACAGGGAGACCTGGATCGAATATGCCAAACGTCTCGAAGAGACGGGTGTAGACGGCTTGGAATGCAACCTGTTCGCCTCGCCCAAAGACCCGCGGCAAGAAGGTGTTGCCATCGAAGAAGAACAGATCGAGCTGATCAAAGAATTGAAAAAGACATTGTCGATTCCGCTGAGCGTGAAACTAAGTTTTTTCTATACCAATCCGCTGAACGTCATTCACCGGATGGATAAAGCTGACGTGGCCGCTTTCGTTCTGTTCAACCGGTTGCTCGAACCGGATATTAACGCGACTGAGGAGAAAAGTTGCCACCCCCTAAACCTCAGTCACGAGACCGACTACCGGTTGCCGCTGCGTTACGCCGGACTGCTGGAAGGAACGATCCAAGCGGACATTTGCTCCAGCACGGGCATTTACTCCGGGGAAGATGTGGTCAAGATGATTCTGGCGGGAGCGACGGCAGTGCAGACCGTCAGTGCGCTGCTTCGCAACAAGTGCTCCCATATTCAGACCCTGCTGAAGCATCTCGAAGAATGGATGGATCGGCAAGGCTATGGCACGCTTTCATCGTTCCGTGGAAAACTCAGCCGTCGGCACAGTAGCGATCCGCGGGCGTATACGCGGGATCAGTATGTAGAACTGTTAATGGGACCACAAGAAATCACGAGTGTCCCCTCCTGTCGAAGGGATTAGGATCGGAAAATGAAATCGCAAAAAACAGGCGGAAGTCGACAGATCCCGCCGAAAGAAAAGGATACCCGCATGAGCATGATCACAACCAAAGACGGCACAGAAATCTACTACAAGGACTGGGGTTCGGGAGCTCCCGTCGTTTTCAGTCATGGCTGGCCGTTCGACGCCGACGCATGGGAAAAACAGATGGTCTTTCTGGCCTCCCGCGGCTATCGCTGCATCCCCCATGACCGCCGCGGCCACGGCCGTTCGAGCCAGCCCTGGAACGGCAACGACATGAACACCTATGCCGACGATCTGTCGGAACTCATCGAAACGCTTGACCTGAACGGCATCACGTTGGTCGGCCATTCGACCGGCGGAGGAGAGGTCGCCCGCTACATCGGGCGCCACGGCACCCGACGCGTGGCCAAGGTCGTGTTGCTGGGCTCGGTGGCGCCGCTGATGCTCAAGACAGACGCAAATCCCAACGGGTTGCCGATCAAGGCGTTCGACGATATCCGCGCCGGCGTCTCTGCCGACCGCTCGCAGTTCTTCAGGGACCTCACGACGCCGTTCTACGGCACCAACCGACCGGGCGCGAAAGTCAGCCAAGGCGTCCGCGACGCGTTCTGGCTCCAAGGCATGCAGGGCGGTCTCAAGAACGAACTCGACAGCATTAAGGCCTTTTCCGAGACGGACTTCGCCGAGGACATCAAGAAGTTCGACGTGCCGACCCTCATCATCCACGGCGACGACGACCAGATTGTGCCGATCGGCGCATCGGCTCACGCGGCAGCCAAACTCATCAAAGGCGCAACCCTGAAGATCTACAAAGGCGCGCCTCACGGCATTGCGGATACGCACACCCATCAACTCGACGCCGACCTGCTGAGTTTTCTTAAGCTCTGAGGTCATTATACCCATGCGGAAGGCGGATTAAAACATGGATGCGCAAACGCTCCAAGTTGTTATTGGGGGTGAGGCGGGACAGGGTCTCGTCACCCTAGGCGAACTGCTGGCCCGCATTCTTGTAAGAAGCGGCTACCACATATTCGCAACGCAAAATTACATGTCACGCATTCGCGGCGGGCACAACACGTTCTCGATCCGCGTGGGCATTGATCCTATCGGAGCGCCCCAAAAGAACATCGACTTGCTCGTTGCGCTTGACAACGACACCTTTCATATCCACGGGGAGGACATAACTCCTGTCGCGGGCGTCGTTATCATCGACGAGGCCATGGCCACCCCCGCTCAAACGGCGTGTTGTGTGCCCGTGCCGTTCAAGAAACTGGCGGACGCAAAGCATGTGAGCGTCGCGGCTTTAGGGGTGACGGCCGCTTTTCTCGGACTTGCCAAGTCGATCGTAAGCGAAGCGGTGGTCGCTCACTTCCGCAAAGACGCCGCCGACGCGGAAACCAATCGCGCGGCGGTTGATGCTGCCTATGTTTGGGCAGGCACGGTGTCTCGTCCTATCCGAAGACTCGCGCCCGCCGACGCATCCGCATCGCGGCTCATGCTCAACGGGAACGAGGCTCTGGCCCTCGGAGCGCTTGCGGGCGGAGTAAAATTCTGCGCTTTCTACCCGATGTCACCTTCCACCTCAATCATGGTAAACCTTGCCCAGCACGCCGAAAAGATGGGGCTGATCGTCGAGCAGGCCGAAGACGAGATCGCGGCCATCAACATGGCCATCGGTGCCTCCTTTTCGGGGAGCCGCAGCATGACGGCCACTTCCGGCGGAGGCTTCGCCCTCATGACGGAAGGCGTCAGCCTGTCCGCCATGACCGAGACGCCGGTGGTCGTTGTCGTGGCCCAGCGCCCGGGACCGGCGACAGGCCTTCCCACGCGGACCGAGCAGTCGGACCTGGAGTTTGTGCTGCACGCGGGCCATGGCGAATTCCCGCGTGCGATCTTCGCGCCCGGCTCCATTGAAGAGTGCTTTGCGCTGATGGTCCGGACCTTCGCGCTGGCCGAGGCGAGTCAAGGGCCGGTGTTTCTGCTCACGGACCAGTTTCTTGCCGATTCGTATCGCGATGCACAGCCCTTCGGGCTGGGGGGCGATCCTGCCCTGGCGCTTCCGCAGCAGGAACCGGCGACGGGCCTTTATCAGCGATACGCCTTCACGGCATCGGGTGTTTCTCCCCGCCGTTTTCCCGGAGTCAGTCCGGACTTGGTCGTGGCGGATAGCGACGAACATGACGAGAGTGGGCATATCACCGAGGATCTGAAGTTACGGGCGAAGATGGTTGAAAAGAGACTGCGGAAGATGAAGGTTCTCGCGGACAACGTCGTGGCGCCCGATTATGACGGGGAAGAGGCTCCTGATGTTTTGCTGGTGAGTTGGGGTTCCACAAAAGGGGCCGTTGACGAGTCGGCTTCACGCATGCGTGCGCAAGGCAGAACGGTCGGCACACTGCATTTTTCCCAAGTGTGGCCGCTGGTGCCCGCACAGTTTCTTGATCGGCTGCGTGGGGCGCACCGCGTGGTGTGCGTGGAAGGAAATGCAACAGGCCAATTCTCACGGCTCATCCGTCGGGAAACGGGTTTTTCGGCCGGCGGTCTGATCACACGCTATGACGGGCTGCCCTTCACGCCTGAGTACATCATGGAGGGACTTGGCCATGAGTGAAAGCACGTTGACTCTCGACGCCTACGGCACATTCGAAACGGCATGGTGCCCCGGTTGCGGAAATTTCGGAATACTCACCGCCCTGAAGCAGGCCTTGCTGACCACCGGCCTTGCGCCGCAGCACGTGCTGTTTGTCTCGGGGATTGGGCAGGCTGCCAAGACGCCGCAGTACCTGAATGCGAATCTGTTCAATGGCCTCCACGGGCGTGCGTTACCTGTGGCGACGGGCGCACGGCTGGCAAATCCGACGTTGAAAGTGATTGTCGAAAGCGGGGATGGGTGCATGTATGGCGAAGGTGGAAATCATTTCTTGGCTGCGATACGGCGGAATCTCAACGTCACGGTGCTGGTTCACGACAATCAGGTCTACGCCCTGACCAAAGGGCAAGCGAGTCCGACTTCGCCGACAGGCTTCATCTCAAAAACTCAACCACAGGGTGTTCAGTCCGCCGCCTTCAACCCCGTTGCCTTCGCCCTG
>CAZTDL010000344.1:0-5204 GCA_964612775.1 uncultured Lentisphaeraceae bacterium | reverse complement strand
GTGGCAGAAATGAGTCTTCCCATTCCAACCCATCGCCTTGATGTAAATCGGACACATCGACACAACCGGTCTCGCACTCAATCACACGCACGGCATGCACACCGCCCCGCACCATCAACCGACCGGGACGAACGTTTCGCACGATGCGCGTCACCTCCCACGAGCGGTCAAGAAACACCAGATCAAGCGCAAACCGCATGCCGAGGGTATGCACGGCACCGCACCGCTCGATCAGCAACGCGGCCCCGACGCCCAGTCCGGCGCGTCCCAGCAACCCCCCCGCATCCGTTCCCACATCGACAACGCACGTTCAGCATGCTCCACCCACATCACGCCATCATGAAGGATACGGCCCTGTTTCATCCCTGTTCTATCGCCTTTTAGTTTCTCTTCATTGAACTGCCTCCGGGCGGAAGCAAGGCCGGCCACGGCGGATGCCCATCGCGTACCCGATTCAAATCGGCCAACATCAATTTCCAATCGCGCTGACGATGACTCGCATCCTTTGCCAGCATCTTTTCCAGCAGCAAAACGAATGCATTGCTCACGTCGGGCGCGAACTCGCGCACATCGGGAGCCTGCGAAGCATCGACATGACATCGAATCATCTCATCATCGCTCTTACCGTGAAACAGCATACGGCCCGTAAGCATGTGATACAGCGAAGCGCCCAGCTCATAGATATCGGAACGGCAATCGAGCTTTTCGTCACCGCAAACCTGTTCAGGTGACATGTAAGCGGGCGTCCCCATAATCTCATCCGCCTTGCCTGTGTGAAATCCTTTGGCCAAACTGACCGACCGGCAGAGTCCCAGATCAGTGACCTTCACCGCGCCATCCGCATCGACCATGATGTTGTCCGGCTTGATATCGCAGTGCACCATCTGATAATGCGTCCACGCATAATCCAGCGCCACAGACACGCTTTCTGCCACGATCAACGCGTCCTCCATCGTAATCACACCCTTGCGGCGCAAGAGGTCGCCCATCGTATAGCCATCGACCAGTTCCATCACGAAATAGTAAACGCCATCCGAGAAATTCGCGTCATAAATCTGGACGATCCCGGGATGCTTCAACTGGGCGGCTGTTCTTGCCTCTTGGCGGAACCGCTGAATATCCTCTTGATCCGTCGCGAACGCCGACGAGAGAATTTTAACGGCCACGTAACGGTCCAGCGAGATCTGACGCGCCTTCCACACCGAGGCCATACCGCCACGTCCGAGCAATCCGATCACTTCAAAATTAGGCAACATAAAAGCGGGAATATCATTCATCGGGTCTGAGCTCCTTCCCCGCGGCACGACGTACACAACACCATGGTTTCTCCTTTGCATTCCGGACACGGGGCACCTTTGACAAGGCCCGTTCCCTTGCACTTAGCACACGCCATCAAACCGGTTCCCGTGCATTTCACGCAACGCGATGCCAACCCGCTGCCGTCACATTTCTTGCAGGCCACACTGCCGCCCCCGTTACACGTCGCGCAAGGAATCTCAGCCTGACCCTCACACTTCGGGCACTTCTTGACCAACTCCTCGTTCAACCGCTTTTCCTGACGGGTGCCAGACTTTCGCTCCTCCTTGAGGACACCCTGCACGCAACCCTTATAATCGCACTTCACCCATCCCGTGCCCCTGCAAACCGTACACGTCTGGCGCGCCGCGAATTGACACTCCGGACACGGCATCGGCATACCTGTCATCACCAACGCCCGCTGGCGGTTGGTCAGCAATTTCTCAAGCGCAGGTGGCACAAACGCCCGGCCGACCTTGACATCCCCCACGACCATCTGTCGCCGTTCAAATTCCCCGCGTCCCTGCAGAATGGCCATCTTGACCTTGTCCACCTCGCGAGCCCCCGTCATATAGCCCAAACCGCGACAGGCCGGACAAGCCACACCATCGACAGCCTTGATTCCCTTTTTGCCGTCGACCTTGCCCATGTCAAGCTGAAAACGTCCGGTCCCTTTACATTTCTTACACGGGATCGACTCCCGAGAAAGCGTCCGCATGACACGCTTGTTGCCTTCGAGAATCACCTCACCCACACTCGCCGGAAAGCGATCCGCAGGCACAAGCCGCATCAACGCCAACGCGTTCTGGTAATAACACAACGCAACCGCCGGCCCCTGATTCTCCACCGCATGCGCCATACGGACACTGGACTCAACCACTTCCGACGCCAAACGCCCGATCTCGGCATCCTTGTCCACCGAAGGTTCGGCGGGCTTCGCGGCCGCCACGACCGTTTGCCGAGGCAGCGCCGCCTGACAATGCGCGCACACCGTTGCCCCGGGCTTGGCCTCACGTCCGCACGCCGCGCAGATCGTCAGCCCCTGCGCCCATACCGCAACAGCGACGGCCGCAGACAACGCGGCCACGATCCAAGTGCGTTTGATCATACCCGTTGCTCCTCGTTCGCCGCGGCCCCGTCCGCAGCCTGCTCTTTATATTCACGCAGTTTTCTGTGCAAGGTTCTCCGGCTGATACCCAACTCGTCGGCGGCACGCGTCCGATTCCCGCCGTTCTTCTCCAACACCGCCATAATCTTACGCCGTTCCGTATCCGCCAGCGATCCGACCGTCAGCACGGGAGCCCGACTGACGCCCCCCGACAGACCTCGAACGGCTTCGCGGATATTGGAAGGCACATCGCGGGACGTCAAACGTTCCGACCGAGCCAACACAACCATCTTCTCGATCGTGTTCCTCAATTCACGCACATTACCGGGCCAAGCGTAGGAGGAAAGCAGGTTCACCGCATCGGGCGAGATACCCTCTATCTTCTTGTTATTCTTCTCCGCGTATTCCTTCAGAAAACGGTCCGCCAACATAGGGATGTCGCCCATACGTTCCGCCAGCGACGGCAACAGAATATCCACCACATTCAAACGGAAAAAGAGATCCTCGCGAAACCTGCCCTGCCGCACGTAATCGCGCAAATCGCGATTCGTGGCGGCAATGACACGGATATCGGTCTCGATCGTTTCCTCGCCGCCCACCCGCTCGAAGGTGCGCTCTTCCAGAACGCGCAGCAATTTCACCTGGATCGACGGATCGATTTCCGAGACTTCATCGAGAAACAGTGTGCCACCATCCGCCAACTCAAAACGTCCTTTACGCTGGACCGTCGCGCCCGTGAAAGCGCCTTTCTCATGACCGAACAACTCACTCTCCAAAAGCGTTGCGGAGAGGGCCGCGCAGTGAACCGCGACGAAAGGACCTTTTGCCCTCGTGCTCAAGCGATGGATCGACTGCGCGACCAGTTCCTTGCCGGTCCCGCTGGGCCCCTGAATCAACACCGACGCCTGCGTGGGCGCCGTTTGACGAATGACTTCGAACACCTGTTTCATGGCATCCGATTCACCGATGATGTTCTCCATGCCGAACTTTTCATTAAGCTGAGATTCAAGGGTCTCGACCTTTTTTTCCAAGTCACGCGACTTCAACGCCCGCGCCACAAGCATATCGAGATGATCCAGGTTAATCGGCTTAGTGAGAAAATCATACGCGCCCTGCTTCATCGCCTCTACGGCGGTCTCCACCGAGCCGTACGCGGTCAAAAGAATACACACCGTTTGCGGATGTTGCGCGTTCACGCGCCGCAAAAGCCCGAGGCCGTCCGTTCCGGGCATACGCAGATCCGACAGCATCACATCCACCGTCGTCTCGTTTCCGAGAATGGCCAATGCAACCTCTGCGCTCTCAGCCGTTTTTATCGTGTAATGCCTCTGCAACGCACGTTGCAAACCGTCGCGCGTGTTCTTGTCGTCGTCAACGATCAGGATAACAGGTTTATCCGACATGTCACGTTCCCATATTAAGAAGTCTTACACGACGCTCGGACCGCGGCAGACGAATTTTGAAACAGGTTCCCGCTCCCGGTTTACTCGACAATTCAATCTCACCGCCATGCTCTTCAATGATGCGCTGCACGATCATCAGTCCCAGTCCGTTACCCTGCGACTTCGTGGTGTGATAAGGTTCAAAAATCTTCCCCATTTCATCGGGTGCGATACCCTTGCCGTTATCGATGAAGGAGATATCCACGTAAACGTCACCCACGCAGAGCACAATCTTTAGCGAACCGCCATCGGGCATCGCCTCCAGCGCATTTTTGGTGAGGTTGAAAAAGACCTGTTTGATTTGCGATCGATCCAGGTGGACCGTCGGCACCGGATCGGGGATATCGACCGATACCGCAATGCGCCGGTTCTCGAATTCGGTTTTCAACAGTTTGAGCGTCTCTTCCAGCACCACGGTTGGCTGTTCCGGCATAAGCACCGGTTTCGAGGGGCGAATCGCCCGCAAAAATTGAGAGATGATCGCATCCAGCCGACTGACTTCGGTACGCGCCACGTCAACCAGTTCCTCAAGCGGCTCGCGCGATCCATCCGGTAAAACGTGCAACTCTCGCGACAAAAGCTGGAGATGAATATTCAACGCGTTGAGAGGATTGCCAATCTCATGCGCCACCCCGGCCGCAAGCAATTTCACCGCGTTTGACCGTTCGCTCTCCAATGTCGAGGCTTCCTGCCGACGATCATGCGTCACATCACGCAAAATCACCAGCACGCCCTTTTCGACCAAACCGGTTTCGTCCAGCGGCGCAGCGTAGACGCTGATGAAACGATGTTCCGGATAAGAGATCTCGATTTCGCGCGTCACCATCCGCGCCCAACCGCTCTCCGAGGAAGGAGCTTCCAGCAGATGTTCCCAATCCCATTCCCGCAAGAAACGAAGGATCGAACGGCCCTTGGTTCTCGCGAAATCGAAACCCGCCAACTTTTCGGCCGCGTGGTTCGCATAGAGCAGTTTGCCCTCGTTATCGATCACCACCACGCCCTCTTGGATCGTCTGGAAAATCGTCTCAAGGAATCCCCGCTCTTGAGCCAAACGCAACATTTGCGCCTGAAGACTTTCAGGGTCCATTTTATCGATGCGCGCCACTAATCTATCGAAAAAACCGGATGCCATGTGTGTCACACCTGTTCACAGTGCCAATTTGACGCACATTATAGAAGCAGTTCCGATACTCGGCAAGGGAAAAGAGTATCCTTTACTTGCTAAAAAGCACGCCGCCGAAACAGCTTGAGGATACTTCCCCGTTGCGCGACGAACACGGAAAAGTTATCTTATTTCTCAATTAAGGAGAATTGGCATGGCATTCCGCGCTCGAACCTTCAAGACGGTCCTTTCACGA
>CAZTDL010000343.1:0-5213 GCA_964612775.1 uncultured Lentisphaeraceae bacterium | reverse complement strand
TGGCCTGTTTGCGGCGGTTGCGGGGTTGGCCGCCGCGTCGGCGTCGGCTGCTGATCCGGCGGCGGGCGTCGAAATCCATTTCTGAAACGGAAACCAACACGTCGTGTTTCCGGAGGCGGCTCCGGGGCGCGTAAGGTGTAAGTCGTCAATCGTCGAACGGGCACAGTCGTATCGGAAGAAAAAAATGTGTAAGCTTTGCATTTTTATTGGCATGACCGTTTTGGGTTGGGCGGGCTGGTGGCTCGGCGACAAAGTAGGCTTTGTGACCGCCTTCATCGTCAGCGGCGTTGGCAGCCTGGTCGGCGTCTATCTCGGTTGGCGGATCTACCGCGACCATATTGAGTAAGCGCGGCGGTGCGCGGGTCAAGACCTTGACCGCAGGACCGCCCAAGGCTTATGATGCGGATGACGTTCTGGAAAGACCGATGCTGAACAAAGGGGGCGCAGACATGAGACACGCGGGAGCGTTTATCGCGGGCGTGGGATTGATTGCCGGAGCGGCGTTTGCCGTAGAGGGGGCGCGTGTGGCTCCGTTGCCTGAAAAGGTCGTCGTGCTGACCTTTGATGACGCGGTCAGTTCCCAATATACGTTCGTCGCGCCGCTGCTGAAGAAGTACGGGTTTGGGGCCACGTTTTTCGTCTGCGAGTTTCCAAGCTCCGCGCAGGATAAGGCCAACTACCTGAACTGGGAGCAGATCGCCGAATTGAACAAGCTGGGTTTTGAGATCGGGAACCATACGCGGACGCATGCGCATATCGGCAAGATTTCGGATGAAAAGATCGTGGAGGAATTAAATTTCATCGACGAAAAATGCAGGGACGGCGGCATTTCCAAGACCACGACCTTCGCTTATCCGGGCTATGGCATGAACGCGAAAGCGCTCCCCATCTTTCAAGAGCGTGGCTTTCAGTTCGCGCGAGCCGGCGGGAACCGCTGTTACGATCCGGCCAAGGATCATCCGTATCTCGTGCCCAGTTTCGACATCGCGGGTACCAACGAACTGAAGGGCATTGGTTTTCTGAAGCAGGCCGCGCCCGGCAAGATCGTGGTGTTGACCTTTCACGGCGTGCCCGATCTCATCCATCCTTGGGTGAATACGCCTCCCGAATTGTTCAAGAGTTATATGCGTTTCCTGAAAGAGAATCGATATACGGTGATCGCGATGCGTGATCTGGCGCGATATGCGGATTCGGGAAAGGCGATTGAAACGCTCGGAAGCGAGTGGAAGAAGCGCTTCCGGGACAAGTAGAGTGGAATCGTCAACGTTGGCATTTAATTTCGGACAATCCCGCGTGCGGGGGAGACTGCGAGGATATAAGCTCACATGAATACGATTGAGACGAAACGCTTGCCGGTCCGTCCGGATGTTACGGCGCCGGACGGCTCCGACGTGCGGATTCTGCTGGGATTGAAAGGCGGCACGATGGCGCATTTCGAGTTGGCGCCGGGGCATGTTTCAGTTGCGGTCGTGCATAAGACGGTAGAGGAGATCTGGTATTTTTTGTCAGGGCGTGGCGAGATGTGGCGCCAACAAGCGGGTTTGGAGGACATCGTGTCCGTCGAGTCCGGCGTGTGCCTGACGATCCCGCTGGGCACGCGATTCCAATTCCGCTCATTCGGTCCCGAACCGCTTGCGGCTGTCGCCGTGACGATGCCTCCCTGGCCTGGCGAAGGCGAGGCGGCGTTTGTCGAAGGCGCATGGCCGCCGAGTGTTTCACCGGGATGAACGAGCCATGGGGAGGAAGAGAGCGGTATGACACGCGAGGTGAAGAGAATGACGCATGGGGTTGTTCTGTCGCTCTTGTTCATCTTGCTGGCGGGATCCGTCGGATATGTGTGGAAAAACGGGATTGACGCTTTTGACGAGAGGGTCACGTCATTCTATGAAGGCGGCTGTGGTCTCCTGTTGCGGGCTGTTGGGGTTGTCTCCTCCCGACCTGTTGCGTCCGGGTATGATGAAGCCGGCGGATTAAGTGATCTCGCCGGCATCTTTCGTTCGCAAGGTAAATTCGCGGAGGCGGAGCCGCTGGCCGCGCGGGCTCTCGCTCTCGACGAGAAGGCCTTCGGTTCGGAACATCCGCGCGTCGCCTCGGATCTGCTTGCGCTGGCGGCCGTGTGCGAAGACTTGGGACGCAACGAGCAAGCGGAAGGCTTGTTCAAGCGGTCGTTGTCGATGCGTGAAAAGCTGCACGGTCCTGATTCAGCCGAGGTGGGGGAAAGCTTAAATGGCCTCGCGGGGCTATACAACGTGCTTGGCCGCTATGAACTGGCTGAACCGCTCTTCAGACGCGCGCTCTCGATTGACGAGAACGTGTACGGCCGCGATCATCCCTGCGTTGCTGAGGATCAGTGCTTCCTGGCCGGCCTTTACAAGGAACAAGGCCGCTATGAGCAGGCGGAGATGCTGTACCAGCGCGCGCTGGACGTTTTGGAGAAAGCCAAGGGTTCGGAACACCTGACGGTCCTTGCGGTTTTGGAGAATCTGGCGGACGTCAGCAGGATGCGCGGGCACCTTGAGGAGTCGGAGGCTCTTTTCAAGCGCTTGCTTTCTGCAGAGGAGAAAAGCCTTGGCTGCGATCATCCCCGTACGGCGATTACCCTGAGCAGTCTCGCCGGTCTCTATCGTCTTCAAGGGCGGCAGAAAGACGCCGTGCCGCTCTATCGCCGCTCGCTGACGATCTGCGAGAAGACCTTTGGATCTGAGAGCCGGGAAACGGGTTGGGCGCTGAACAGCTTTGCGCTGGCTCTTCTCGATACCGGCGATTCCAACTCTGCCGAGCCGCTCTTCATCCGTGCTTTGGCGATCTGCGAGAAACTCCTCGGGAACGAGCACCCCGATGTCGCCTCGGTCTTGAATAATTTGGCGAGTCTCTATTTCTCACAGGGCAAGGCCGCACAGGCCGAGCCGCTTTTCAGGCGTGTGCTCGCGATCCGGGAGACGGCCTTTCCTCCGAATCCTCCCGATGTGGCGCGAAGCCTGAAGAATTTGGCGACAGTCTGTCGAGTGTTAGGCCGACGATCAGAGGCCGAGTCGCTCGAGAAGCGCGCCGCCGCGATTCACGTCGAGCCGTAGGCCGTCTACTTCATCGGGCACCCGACGTTATTGACGAAGACGTAATCCGTGCCGTGCTCGCCGAGATCGGCAACCATTTCTTCCATGTAACCGTGGAAAAGCGTGTTGGAGGAGATGACGCAGTAGCTGAGTTTGCGCAGGATGAAGCCGACCTGCGGGGTATACTTACCCTTGCCGCCGTCGTCGCGTCCCGCCGCGCATACGTTGGAAACGAAGGTCAGGCCTCTGCACGCTTCGATACGGACTTGGCAGGAACGCTCGCCTTCGGCCAGCAGGTTGCTGTCCTTGCCGCAGCGTCGGAAAACGTTTCCGGTGATCGTGGTGGTGCTCATCTTCATCGCGCAGATACCCGCGCCCCAGTTTCGGTCGAAACAGTTGCCGGTCACGTTCCACGCGTCGCCGCCGCTGAGGTACAGTCCGTATCCTTTGTTCCATTCCACGCGGTTCGCGGTGAACATGACGGTCGATCCCGCACCCTCGCAGCCGAAGCCGTGGCTGCCGTTGCAGGAGAGCTGGTTGTCGGTCACGAAGCCGTCCCAGCCGGTGATCTGGATGCCGCAGCCTTTATTGCCCTGCACGATGCTGTGCCGGATGATGAAGAGCCAGATTTGCAGCAGATGCACGCCATGGCCCGAGAAACGCTCGACCTTGCAGTCGTCGATGACGATCGAATCCTCTTGCGAACTGAATTTATCAGCATTGTTCAGAAAGACGCCGTGAATGGTTTTTTTTGCGTCTCTCTTTCCCTGCAGAAAAAGACCGCGCAGATGTGCGCCAAAGGCACCGGTGATGTTGAGCACGCAGTCGGCTTCTTCCGAATCGAGAATCAACATCGCGCCGGCGTCGCCGCGGTAAGCCCATTGAGGCTCCGCCATCACGGTCGTGTGCGCAGGGACGTTGAGATCATGGCAGAGATATTTGCCCGCAGGGAAATAGGTGGTGCCGCTGACCGCGCCCGCGGCGTCCAAGGCTTTCTGGATCGCCTCGGAGTCCGGCGTCTTGCCGTCGCCCTTCGCGCCGAAATCGCGCACGTTGAAAACGGTTGCGGTTTTCGCGCCGACTTGCCCCATGGCTTCTGCTGGATGTGTCATCGCGCATCCCGCAGCCCCCAGCAAACCGGTCCCCATAATAAATTCTCGTTTATTCATATTCATGAGGGAAAGATACCAAGTGCTTGCCGAGTGGTCATCCGAAAAGTCGGGAATGCCGAGATGAGAGTAGGGGCGCGCAAAACAGGCTCGGCGGGTCCGCTTCTCATACATGGCGCTTGCAGGGGCTTCGCGCGGAAGTTAAACTGACGTCATGAATATGGGTTTGGATGCGACACTGGAGCCTCGCGAAATGATGGCGCGGCTGAAAAAATCTCTCGACGGTCATCCGCGGCAAAAGCGAGGCGATCGACCAATTGCTTGTGGCGATACTGGCGGACGGACATGTGCTGATCGAGGACGTGCCCGGCACCGGGAAGACCACGCTGGCCAAGGCGCTGGCCGTGTCGCTCACGGCCAGCTTTTCGCGCGTTCAGTTCACGCCGGATCTGTTGCCCACCGATATCGTGGGCGGCATGATCTATTCCGCAGCCAACGGCACGTTCAGCTTTCGGCCCGGCCCGGTCTTCGCCAACATCGTGTTGGCGGATGAAATCAACCGCGCCTCGCCGCGTACGCAGTCGGCCCTGCTTGAGGCCATGGGCGAGAAGCAGGTGACCACGGAAGGCGCGACACGGCTTTTGCCGAAGCCGTTCCTCGTGCTCGCCACGCAAAACCCTGTCGAATACAATGGCACCTATCCGCTTCCCGAAGCGCAGTTGG
Organism: uncultured Lentisphaeraceae bacterium; assembly: GCA_964612775.1. Classification (GTDB taxonomy): domain Bacteria; phylum Verrucomicrobiota; class Kiritimatiellia; order RFP12; family UBA1067; genus DAOPZC01. The sequence continues at coordinate 328 of CAZTDL010000343.1, read as the reverse complement.
ACCGTTTTTGCCTGCGGCTCTCGCTGGGTTATCCGGACCGCGTTTCTGAGCTTCAGCTGTTGGAAGACCAGGTGGTCGTCCGTCCGCTGGATGCGCTCCGTCCCGTAATGGATACGGAGACGCTTCTGCGCCTGCAGGACGGCGTGCGGCGCGTTGGCGTCGAGGCGTCCGTGCTGGATTACATCGTCCGCCTTGTCAACAGGACGCGCCAAGATGTGCGGTTGCGCTTGGGAGCCAGTCCCCGCGGCTCGCTGGATCTGCGGCGCTGTGCCCAAGCCTCCGCCTTTTTGGACGGACGCGACGCCGTCCGCCCGGACGACGTACAGCG
>CAZTDL010000342.1:0-5220 GCA_964612775.1 uncultured Lentisphaeraceae bacterium | reverse complement strand
GTCAGTGAAACGGGGATGCGGCCAGATCGCGGCGCACGGCATCCACCACCGTGATGTCCGGACGGAAACGCAACACGGCGTGCGGCACGCTACGGATGACCGCTTCCATGGTTTTAATCAGCGGATCAAAGAAAGCCGCATCCATCCAGGGAACCATCGTCACTTCCAGCAGGCGCATCACCGCCTCGCGTGTCGTCAACGGCAGGATCTCCTGTTCCGGTCCATGCTCAAGAAAATATATTTTTTTAAGGAACACGGAGTCGTTGCGGACAAAACGGCCTAAGCTCGGCCAAGGGGAACCATAGACTCGGAACGCCTCTTGACCCGAACGGTCACACGGGCGAACGATCGGACGCTCGTCCGTCAACACGGGGATGCCGCATTGGTTAAACAGTCTGGAAACGGTCGTCTTTCCCCGTCCGTGCGGACCGGTACAGATAACGCCGTGGCCGTCGACCACTTGCGAGGAGCCATGGATCACAAGTCCGCCCAACGGCAACAACCGCAACACCAGCGCCAAGATTGCGACAATACCGTACATCCCGAGTTCTTCGTTATGGTACATGGCCTCATATGCGGTTGGATGCCATTCAAAGCGAAGATGCCCATACGGGAATTTTCCCGTCATGCGCCACAAGACGTCGCCCCGGGGATTAGCGCCCATGAGACACGCACAGCCATCCCGCATTGAAAATTGCCATGCGCCCTTCCCTTGAAGATCGCACAATTCGGAATTGGCCCCCGCGAGCCTGATCGAACACCGGTCGGACACAGCTCCGCCCCGAGATGAGAAAAGTTTAAAATAAGGACTTAAAGAATCGAGTGCCAACGGCGAAAAGGTAAACCTGATACCAGCTAAATCACATATAGTTTGCGGACCAGACATGAAACGGAATCCAGAACCGGAAACGCCCTCTAAGCTATTTACGGAATCTGTGACGAGTCGGTGCCCAGCGTACCGACCTGCTCGGCCTTAAACGTTCCACCGACGCCCAGCTTCACTTCGCTGGCATCAGCCACCTCAAAACGCTCTTTTGCTGTTTCAACGAAAGCTTCTGATTTAGCCATAAATAACCTCTTTTATTAGTACGTGTTTAATATAACGTGGATCTTGGGAATTTGTCAACCCCCATTTTCGGGAAGTTTTTGGCGCGATTTCGTAACCATGTATGCCGATACTTGCAATCCTTCGGCCGGGTGGTAAACTCTCTACCCATGCAAGCAATCCGGATTCCTCTCGCATTCTGTCCCGTCTACAAAGATTGCCTTTGGGGCGGAGATCGCATCTCTTCCGCCTTCCATCGCGCAGGCACGCCCGCGGTCTGTGCGGAGTCTTGGGAAATCTCGGCACACCCTGACGGCGAGAGCAAGGTTGCCTCCGGCCCGTTTGCAGGGCAGGGCCTCGCCGCATTGGCGGCCGCCGCAGGAGCGGCCCTCACCGGAACCCTTGCGCCTAATCCACGTCTTTTTCCCCTGCTTTTCAAGTTGATAGACGCACGCGACCGACTGAGCGTTCAGGTCCATCCCAACAACGAGAATGCCCATCGCACGGGCGGCGAACCCAAGACCGAGATGTGGGTCGTGCTCAAACGGACCCCGGAGGCCAAACTGTATGCGGGCCTGACGGAAACCGTTACGCCAGACACCCTGCGGGCGGCCCTTGCGGACGGCACGGCCGCATCGCAATTGGTTCAGCTGCCGGTCGAACCCGGCCAGGCGCTGTTCATCCCCGGCGGACTCGTCCACGCCATCGGCGCGGGTTGCCTGATCTACGAGGTACAGCAAAACTCCAACACCACCTATCGGCTTTTCGACTGGGGACGCGTCGGCATTGACGGCAAGCCTCGCCCATTGCATATCGACGAGAGTTTCAAAACAATCGACTGGTCGCTGCCGGCCCCGCAAATGATCACCCCCTCCTCCCAGACGGCGGAGAACGGCAGCCGTTGGTCAAACGTGGTCTCCTGCGACTTCTTTACCTTGCGGCAGCTCGATTTGTCTGCCCCCTGTCGGATCGCGGTGGACGGCACCACGTTCCATGCGCTGTTCGTGACGGCGGGACAGGTGACGGTCACCGCGGGAGGCGAGAGCATCGTGTTGTCCACCGGCTCAAGCGCGCTCGTTCCGGCGGACGCGCAGGGCTATACCCTCACCCCTGACACAGTCGGCACACTGATGGTCACAACGTTATGATTAAATCCTCTTATCAACTCTGTACGCTCTTCGGCATCCCGATCCGGCTCGATTTTTCCCTGATCGTCCTGATGTTCCTGATGGTCACCCAGTTCAGCAATCCTGTTTACGGGATTGCGGCGGGTGTCGTCCTTCTGATTTCGATCACGCTGCACGAATTGGGGCACAGTCTCGTGGCCATCGCTTTCGGGTGCCGCGTACGCGACATCACCCTCATGATGCTGGGCGGTTGCGCGACGATGCTCAGCATGCCGAGAAAAGCATGGCAGGAGTTTCTGATGGCGGCCGCAGGGCCGGCGGTCAGTCTTTTGCTGGCGTTGGCCGGGATTTTTCTGCCGGACTTCCAATTCAGAAACGGAAACTTCTATTTTAAGAATTCCATCGACCAGTTTGTGTTCGAACAGATCGGCATCCTGAACGGGATCTTGTTTTTCTTCAATCTGTTACCCGCGTTCCCGATGGACGGCGGCCGCATCCTGCGCTCTTTCCTCCAGCAGTTTTTCATGAGCCGCGTCAGAGCCACGTGGATCGCATCGCGCATCGGACGGTTCATCGCGATTCTGCTGGCCATCTCGGTGTTCTACTCGTGGTGGGCAAACAAATTCGAAAACTTCATGTTTATCCGGCTCCTTATCGCCTTCTTCATCTATCAATCCGCCGAGCGCGAATACCGCATGGTGCTGATGGAGGAAGGCGCGGCGAGGCACAACCCGTTCGCGGGATTTCCCTTCTTCGGCGCCACCACAAGCAACACCCCGCCGCCCGATGACGGCAAAGCCGTAGTCAGCCCGCCGCCCTATGCGCGCGGCGGAGCAACCCGCGTGGACGTGCACAAAGAAGATTAAGCCTAGCTCTAGCGATAAAGCGGCGTGCGAGGATGGCCCGTGTGCAGGTTGTAATGGCGCATCGCCAATTTCCACCATTCGGGCAATTGCCGATCCGGCATTTTCCAGAGCCGATCATGAATTTCAGTCATGGAATCCGCATTCCGCAATAAGGCGAGCATTTCGCGCCGGGTGAATGCGGACGGACCTTGCGTCAGCAAACGTTCGCTGAGTTTCTGAAAATAGGCCTTACTCGGATAGCTCAGTTTACGCTTGGCGCGCAAAAGCGAGACGTGCGCGGCATTGATATATGGATCGAGCACGACCTGGGCCACGCCGTAGAACTTCTGCAACCATTCCGGCGGCGGCAACTGACGGCGGCACACTTCCAGATTCTTTTCCATATGCGTCACCATCATGGGCGGATCCGTCTCGGGCGGCGTTCGAAAAAGCCCCATGCGATTCAACAGGCGGCCGAACGGCTCATGCCCGAGAAGCGCCGAAAGAGGAATCGAAAAAACCAGCCCCAGCGTGATCGGCAACATCCACAAGAAAAACGCCGGGTGAATACGGTAGGCCACCTCTGCGGTCAGCAGGCCGAGCGCCGTGTGCCACGTATGCGCGCGCAGAATGCCCGGCCAGTCGACGCCACCCTCCGCATCACGCCGTTGAGAGCCCCACGTGATCTCACGCCCCAGAAGCACAAAAGTCACGGAAAGCGAAGTGAAGAGCATGAGGACGGGAGCCATCAGCGCGGAAAAAAGATGCTCTGTGACGAAACTGAAAACCACCCGCACGCCGCCCCCGAACGCGCGTTTTTTCTTAGCGTCGATCAGAATCAGCAGCGTGGCCAGCGCTTTGGGCAACGTCAGCATCGCCAACGTAACAAGGAAAAGGCACAGCGCGAGAAACCCGCCGCCGAAATCGAGATAGGAAGAGATGCCGATGTCCGAATCAAACATCAACGCGGGCGACAACATATCGTGCCGATATTGGATGACGCCCAGCAGCATGAAAATCAGCCAGAGCGGCGAGCAAAGATAAGAGAGGATGCCGAGTGAGAGGTGCAGACGGTTGATCGGCAACAGGCCCTAGGCCATCAGCAGCCAGCTGTGCTGGAAATTGCCGCGGCACCATCGGTGATCGCGCTTGGCGCAGTCGATCATGGTCGGCGGCACATTTTCAAAGGAGCCTCCCAACGTGTAGGCCAGCCAGACCTCGTAATTGGCCTTACGCATCAACGCCGCCTCGACGTAGTCGTGACTCATGAAACGGGATCTCTTGGCGCCGGGAATCGCCGGAAGCGCGCAGTGTCGGATGAAGGGTGCCGTACGGATAATGGCGTTATGCCCCCAGAAATTACCGTTATTGGATTGCCAGAAATTGAGACCCGCCTGAAAGATGGGCCCGTAACAGTATCCCGCAAACTGCATCATACGCGCCATAGGCGTCTGAGCCTGGATCGGCTGCGGGGCCGTCTGCAAAATACCGGCCTTCGGATTCGCCTCCATGATCTGCACCATGCGGACCAGTGTTTGCGGCTCCATCAGACTATCCGCGTCCAGCACGACCATATACCGGTAACGCTTACCCCAGCGTCGGCAAAAGTCACTGATGTTTCCGCTCTTGCGGTTAAGCGGAATATGGCGTTTGCGATAGAAGATACGGCCAAAACCTTTAAGCTGCTTGCAAAGATCGATCCAGCCGACCTCTTCCTCGATCCACTTGTTGGGATCCGTCGAATCGCTGAGGATGAAAAAGTCGAAACGGCTGATGAGTCCGGCATTGGCTAAGGCAAGGTACATCGTGCGCAAGCCTTCATACACACGGCTCACGTCCTCATTATAAATGGGCAACAGCAGCGCGGTGGCCGGAAGTTGCGACACCATCGGCTCGTCTGTCGGCAGCGTCGCGGAGATCTCAAAGGAATCGCGCCCGCCGAGGAGCACGAAAAAGCCGACGACCGCCTGAGTGAACCCCAGCGCAACCATCCCGAAGAGTGGGACGAACAGGATCAGCATCGCCGTTTCCAGACCGGTTAATCCGCCGCGCCAGAGAATGTCCGCCATCAACCATGTGGCGACGGATGTCAGAAACAGAACGCCGGAAAAAAACAGCACCTGGCGTCGCGCCGTATGCCGCGACGGATTAACGACCTGTACCGGAAGTTGTGTTGACGCATCTGTTGTCATAATAAGGAGGT
>CAZTDL010000341.1:0-5223 GCA_964612775.1 uncultured Lentisphaeraceae bacterium | reverse complement strand
GCCAAAGCTTCGGCGGGTGGCGATGCCCAGGCGGCCTATGAGGCTTTCCGGAAAATCGCCGACGGTTATTTGCGCGATTACGATGCAGAAAAGCCGTTCGGCAGACTGCTGACCTTTGAGCCGACGGGACCGGTTAACGACCATCAGCGTAGCGCGCAGTTGGAAGGACGGCTTACGTCTGCGGTGATCCCCATCGAAATGCTGGCGGCGGCTTATCAGCTGACGGGGGACGAGCGGTATGGCCGTCACGCCGCGAAGGCGCTGGTGAACGCGGCGAGAACGCTCGATACCGATAATGCGATCCTCAATAGCGGTTTCTACTATACCCGCACGTTTTACGTGCGTGCGTTGGCTTTCGGCTACGATTGGCTGTGGCCGCTGCTCACAGCGGAGGAACGACGCGATGTGAAAATCACGTTGCTCGGATTCGTGCTCAAGATCCATGCCGACAGCTGGACGGCGGGCTGGGGCCGTCGCCCGCTTCATCGCGTGTGGAATTGGAACCCTGGCTTGGTGAGCTGTGCGGGGCTGGGATTGCTGGCGCTGGAGGGTGAGACCACGACGGCCGAGAAAGCAACCCTTTTCGATCTGCGCCGTCACCTGCGTGACTATCTGACCCTCGGCATCGACCGCGACGGCGCGTGCCACGAGGGGCCGGGCTATATCGCCTATGGCATCGGAGCGGGGCCGGAGTTCACCGAATGCTTGCGTGAGCAAGGGCGCGGCGATTTGTTTACCGAGACCAATTGGCAACTTATACCGCCTTGGCTGGTATCGGAAATTCTGCCGGATCACCGGCGCTTTAACAATCTCTCGGACTGCGGTCATGGCCTGAGTGCGGCCGCGGTTTACAGTTATACGTGTGGCCGTCTGGCCGGACTGGCACGCGCCTCATCCGCCGTGCCCGGCGAGCGCGTCCAGGCACCGGAAACCCTTTTGTCGGGTAAAGATTTCCTTTGGCAGTTCGCAGAGGCCCCCGGACAGCGCCAGCTCAGCTATGCCGCATTGGCGGCGCTTATGGGGTGGGCGTGGGAGGATGGCCTCGGCCGTCGTATTGCCGAGGCTGGCGGCCCGACAGTACTAGCCTATCTGTTGTTCTACGAACCGTGTCCGGTGGCGCAGGATCCGGGGACGCTCCTGCCCGGCGGTCTGCATTTTCGGGGCCGAGGCTTGGCGGTCTCTCGCACGGGATATGGTCCCGACGATCTGTATTTCGCCGTTGAGGCGGGCCCGCATGCGGCGGGCCACGATCAAGCGGACAAGGGCTCTTTTACCCTTTATGGTTACGGGGCTGATCTCGCGATCGACAGCGGATACGGTAATGACGGCGAGAGTATGAAGAGCGGCAGCAGTTATGCCCACAACATGGTGCTCATCAACGGTCAGGGACAGCCGATGAATTGGCATAATCAGAGCGGCGGACATATCAGCGGCTATTATCACGGCGACTTGCTTGACTGGGTCCGCGTCGATGCCCGCGAGGCGTGGAACGTTCGTTACGATATCGAGTGGCAGCCTCAGCCGACCGCCTCGCCGGTTGATAAAGCCCTGCGGCATTTTCTTTTTGTGCGCGGTCACGGCAAGATCCCGCCGTATCTTGTCGCGATGGACGACCTTCGAAAGGACGGCAAGCCGGCGGATTACACCTGGCTGTGGCATATTCCTGCGGGGATGCGGTTCGAGGCGGGGGACGGCTGTTGGTCTGCCGTCCCCATGCGGCTCTCGGGCTCGTTGCTTACCTCGGCTTCGGGGCGTCCTCAAGGCGGTGCGCGTTTCACCTTTACGGTTCCGGAGGAAGGACGTTACATGCTTGCGGGCTTGACCCGTGCGGGCGGCGAGAATGCCGGTAAATCAGATAGTTTCTTCGTCAGCATCAACGGTGGCCGGCGAATGACTTGGAATCTCCAGAGCGGAAAAAACTTCAATTGGGAAACGTTCGTCGCGGACGGGACCGGGGTGCCGCATGTCATGACATTCAAGGCGGGCGAGACTGTCCGCGTCGATCTTTTTGCCCGCGAAGCAGAGTCGCAGCTCAGTAAGCTGACGCTTGTTCCCGAAAATAAACCGCCCGTCATCGCTCCGGATGAGCTGCCTGTCGGCGGCGTGACGCTTTCGGCGGATACGGCGGAACTGCTGAACCCGCCGCTGCTGCGGCATCCCATTGAGGAATCGGTCAAGAGCGATGCGAGGCTGACGGTGTTCCCGGTCACTACGGAGGCGCGCCGGATGACGAATCGCTGGTATGCGACCTCCAGAGAAGGGATGCATCCGCGTCTGGAACACACGGTCAACGCCGTTGAGCCCCGCTTCCTGATGGTGCTGGTGCCCGGCGCGTCATCAACCGCGCCGCTGCCGCAGGTACGGCGTCTTTCGATGACTGACGGCGTCGGCGCGGAGGTCATGTGGCCCGACGCGACGGACCGTTTCGTGTTCGGCTCGGGGCAGGCGCTTAAAGCCGAAGGTCTTGAAACGGACGGCCACGCGGCTTTTATCCGCCATGCGGGAGACAAGGTGAAAGAATGGGCGCTGTTAGACGGCACACGTCTCGTAAAAGACAACAACATCATTTTCAGCTCGCCCGCCCTTACACGCGTTGCGACCGGCTTTTTTGCGCGGGAATGAGCGTCGGGATTTATTGATAGGCTTCCCGGAAAACGCCGGTAAGGACATGCGGCGCCGATAGCGGTTACCGGATCTCATGCTGTACGTCACACAGACGTCGATAAACCCCGCCCAACGCGTACAACTCGTTATGAGAGCCGCTTTCCATGATGACCCCGTGATCCATCACCAGAATCGTGTCGGCGTTTCGGACCGTGCTCAATCTGTGGGCGATTACGAATACCGTCCGATTTTTCATCAGTTGATTGATCGCGTCCTGAACCTGTTGCTCCGTGACGGTATCGAGCGCGCTGGTAGCCTCGTCTAAGATCAGAATGGGCGGGTTTTTCAAAATGGCGCGGGCGATCGCGATTCGTTGCCGTTCACCGCCACTCAATACAAAGCCCTTATCGCCTCCGATCCGTTTGTATCCCTCGGCGTGTTGGACAATAAAAGGATGCGCATTCGCCATGATGGCGGCGGCTTCGATCTGATCTTGCGTCGCGTTCGGCGTTCCATAGGCAATATTTTCAGCGATACTGCAGTTGAACAGAATGGTCTCTTGAGTCACAACACCGATCAGACGCCGCAGGTCGGCCATATCCACCGTCTTCAGGTCAACGCCGTCGATGAGCACGTTGCCGCTGGTCGGATCATAAAAGCGGGCCAATAGATTGGCGAGTGTCGTTTTACCGGAGCCCGTTGCGCCGACAACGGCCACCGTTTTGCCTCGGCCGAGGACAAAACTCACGTCCCGGATTACCGGAGGCGTTTTGGCCTGGTAGGAGAACGTGACGTGGTCGAAGACGAGATCGCGTTCGAAGGACTTTTTGGAAACGCTCTTAGTCGCCAATGGAAGCGCCATGTCCAGATCCAGAAACGAGTAGATGCGGTTCAGCGCGGCGCGGCCAGACTCGATCGAGCTTTGGATTTTACCGATGGATTTGAGCGGCTTATACGCCACGACAAACGGTGTCAAAAGAGGAATGATGTCAGCAAAAGTTTTACCGCGCCAATAGCAGAGTGCCAAGAAGAAAACCGACAATAGGACGGTGGCCGATTCCATCATCGGATTGACGATCAACGAGACCCGCAGTCCTCGCATGGCCACTTTGACGCATTTCTGGTTTGTGGTGTGGAAGCGGCGTTTTTCTTCGCTTTCCATGAAATAGGCCTTTACCGCTCGGATACAGGTGATATTCTCCAGCATGTTTGATCCGAGAACAGCGCCCTTTTCCATGCCGAGACGCGCATATTTACGGATGCGTTTGCCGATCCACATGAGCGGCCACATGGTTAGGGGATATCCGATGATCGCCAGAACGATCATTTCCAGCATGTCGTTTTTGATGGCGAAATAGATCACGAAGCCCACCGAGGCCAAAATCTCGAAGGGAGCGCGGCACAGCTCGGCAACCGTAGAGGTAATCACATGCTGGACGATCGCGGGATCGCCGCCGCAGCGGCTCATGATGCGTCCCACGTCCATTTGGCCGAAGAACTTCAGCGACTGATCCTGCAAGTGATCGAACATGTCGTTTCGAAGATCGCGGACCACACGCGTGCCGGCCCATTGCAGAGCGTAACTGTTCAGATACAGCATGCAAAGTCGAAACGCGAACGCAAAGGGAAGGGCTACGAGGACAATGACGAAGAAGATCCCCTTCATCTCGCCATTTTTGTCCACGATGGTGATTCCCAATCGGTTGGCGACGGCTCCCGCGTGTTTGAACCATTTCGGCAGTTTGGCCGAATGTTTGTTTTGTGACGGGCTGAGCGTTTCGGAAAAAGACGGACTGGGCGGTGTGGAGGTCGTTGCGACTGCGGGTGCCGGAACCGGGGCTGCAGGATGGGGGGGCGGAACTTGCCGGCGATGCGCTTTGCGCCTGCATCAGCAGGGGCTGAAGCATCTGAAAAACCGGCACCCATGTTCCTCCGACCAGCATGCCGCTCAAGATGCCGACCGCCAAGACCCAACTGTAACGACGCGCCTGCCTGAAAAGACGTCCGTATACGACCCGTCCCGTGTATTCTTTATCAAACCATTCTTGCATGCTGCTCCTGTCAATGAGGAATGTGTCGCGCCGATGTGTTTTTTGAATAGTGAAACAGGTTGTGTTTTTCCGGCGGGCCTCAGCCGTTTTGGCGGCCAGAACAACGCTTATTCCCCGATCGGCATGACCGCTTTCAAGTCCGGATGTTGTGCAGGCCCCAGACGAAAACAAACACGGACTCCCGCGAGCGTTTTCGGATCTGAGAAACCGCCATCACCCTTTGCCCGAAATCGAATACGGTCTTGATTGGGCATATGGGATGCAAGCGCATCAGCAGAGGGCGGATGTCATCTGCGTTTGTTTGCCGGGTTGGGGATCTGTTTGAACCTTCGGTGCTTCTTGCAAGATAACGTTTTAAGTCACGGTTCATTTTGTTTGTCTCATGACTGACGTTGGTCATTCACGGCGCGTATTCGTGTCCGATACGTTGCCTTATGTTCGTCTGTGCGCAATGCAAATAGCGCTGAACGGGTCTCCTTTGAAAACGCGGCCAACGTCCTCGAAAAGAACAGGGTGAGGGTACTCGAACGTCGAGAGAAAGGCCAGTGAAAATTGAAACGGAGATGGG
>CAZTDL010000340.1:0-5239 GCA_964612775.1 uncultured Lentisphaeraceae bacterium | reverse complement strand
AAACAGGTGGCGGGAACGGAGGGGTTGCTCAAGACGGGTCCCGGTGCGCTCTACGTGTTGACCAATGCCGCGTACAGCGGTCTGACGGAGGTTCGGGAGGGATTGCTCACTTTCGACTCGACCGGGGCAAAAGTTGTGGCGCGGTACACCTTCGAAGATCCCTCTAACCTTGGCAGGGATTCAAGCGGGAACGGGAATGATCTGGACATTTACGGAACCGGAAGCATCGTTTACGACGCCTCGGGCTATCATGGTGGCGGTGCCTTGTTCGACGGGGATGCCTACCTGTATCGTGCGGCACTGCAAGATTTTCCCTCCGGTAATGAGTCGTTTACCATGGCGGTTTGGCTGCGGCCGACCAGTACGGAGAAGAAAAGTATCATGGGGTGGGGCGATTTCAGCGTCCGACACGGCTGTACGGGCTTGCAGATCGAATCGCCGGGATCCTCTGTGACGCACTATATTTACGACGGCACATATAACCTAACCGTTTCGGCCGGCGGACTTCAGAGCGGTTGGACGCATCTGGCGGTCACCTACGACTCGGATACGAAGACACGTAGTATGTATGTCAACGGAACGTTGAAGGGCACCACGGCGCTTGTCACTCTGATCGTTCCTCCGCAGGACTTCATGATCGGTCGCGCCTTGAACGATCTTCGCTTTGTCGGCAAGATGGATGAGGTCACTGTGGTAAAAGGCGTTTTGACGGAAGAGCAGATCGGTGATCTGATGACCGACGTTATGCCGTCGGCAGCGGCCGATTCCGTGTTGTCGTACGTCGAGGCGGCACAGGTCGACACGTTCGGAACGCTGGGGCTAAGCAGGTCTTCCCTTCTGGGTGCGCTCTCGGGCGATGGACGGGTCGCACTCGGGAACGGAGTGCGGCTGACGCTGGTGCCGGCGGCGGATACGAATTTTGACGGTTCCATCTCCGGTAACGGCTCAGTCTGTCTCGCTGCGGCGGAAAACACCAGCATGACATTGAACGGTCTTCAGGGATACAGCGGTGCCACAATCGTGAGCAACGGCACGTTGGAGGTCGCGGGCGAGCGGAAATATGACGTCTTTCTGGCCAATGAGATTGTGGCTTATTATGACTTTGACGACGCCGAAGCGTTGGGACGGGACCGCTCTTCCAACGGTAACGATCTCTCTCCCTATGCGTCGTCGTCCGGTCCGCTCGGATGGAGCTCCGACGGCAAGTTTGGTGGCGCGCTGTGGGTGATGAACGACAACTGGCTTGTGCATCCGACAGGCGTTCTCGCGGGTCTGGTATCGGGCGATATGCCCTTTACGGTGGCGGCGTGGGTGAACTTCGCAAGCGATGCGCCCAACCGGAGCGGTTTCTTTTTTTGGACGGGGAGCGTTGGCAACATGTCGGTTCGGCTGCATGATGCGCATACGACCTATGTGACAGGCACGACGGGGAGTATGCTGATCGTGACGAACCTGCCGGATCAGGTGTCCGGCGAGCCCCCTGAGGGCTGGCACCACGTGGCTGTCATGTACACGCCGGAGGGGAGTATAACGGAGCTGTATGTGGATGGGGAGTCCGTCGGCAGTAAAACACAGGTGCATAAAATCGGTAGTGGCATTTTTAGAATCGGCGCGAGTCAGGATGTCCTTCCATCCTACTTGTTTCGCGGGCTCTTAGACGATTTTGTGGTTTTGAACAGTGCGGTGCCTGCGAATATCCCTTTCCTTATGAAAGGAGTCAGGGCCGTTACGCCTTTGCATCGTCTGCCGCAGTTGGCGGCCCACTATCGGTTTGACAATCCCGGCGAAATCGGGAAAGACAGTTCAGGGTTGGGTAACGATCTCGAAGAGGCCGTGGCGACCAACGGTCCGCTGTCTTGGACGTCGTCGGGAAAATTCGGCGGTGCGCTTTCGATCACCAACTGGAACTGGCTGACGCGATCGGCTTTTCCCTGTGGCGTACCGTCCGGTGATCAACCGGTGACGGTTTCGTATTGGATCAATGCCGACGCAAGCTGCAGTTCCTTGGCCATGCACTTCTACTGGGGAGGATTGGATTCCGCCTCGTTCCGAGTTCAGTTCGCCGGGTCGTTTTCATCCTTGGCCGCCGGGCCGTTCGGTAATGCGCTCATGGCGACGATTCCCTCCAGCATCCAAACGGGTGAACCTCCATTGGGGTGGCACCACATCGCATCGGTTTACGATCCGGCCGACGGTAAATACCAAGAGACACTTTACCTCGATGGGACGCTGGTCGGCATGCGTACGGGGGTTAAGCGGACGGCGACCCCGACCAATTTTCATATCGGCAGCGGAAACGACGATACGGAGGGACGTGCTTTTCGCGGACTCATCGACGAAGTGGCCATTCTGGGATATGCCGCCACACCGGCCGAAATTCCGTTCTTGATGGATAACAGCGTGTTCGAGGAAACCGGGCGTCTCTCCGCAGCGTCGCCGCTCGCCATTGAAACGGATGGGAAACTTGTGTTGCGGGACGGCGTGCAGTCGGTGCCTTCGCTGACGGGTAGCGGCGAACTGTTTTTAGACGATGCCGAACTCGCTGTGACGGGCGAAACGAACTGTACGTTTCTGGGGACGGTTACGGGAAAGGGGAGTCTCGTGGCTCAGTCTAGTTGCACGTTGTCTCTCGCGGGTACGGACGCGTCGTTCGTTGGCGAGTTGCGTGTGACGAATGCGATGTTATCGGTGATCGGTACGACGGGGCCGGGCACCACCGTCAGCGTTCAGCCCGGCGGTCTGTTCGGTGGAACAGGAACGCTCTCGGGTTTTGCGGTTGTGGAAGCGGGTGGGGCGTTGCAGTCCCGGTTCGGCGAGGCGAACTTGACATTCGCGGGCGGTCTGACGTTGGCGGCGGGTGCGGGTTTCCGGTTCTCGGCTGAGGCGGCGGGTGTCGGAAACTTGGTTACGACGGGGACGCTCACCCTTCCCGAAAGCGGTTTCGTGGAAATCTCGCTGCCGACGGGCGCGACAGGTTCGTTCGTGTTGCTCCGTGCGGAGGCGTTGGCAGGGAACAGCGCGTTGAGCGATTGGCGCGTGACGGTCGATCCCGAACTTTCCAGCGGCACGACCGCGCGCCTCAGGGCGGACGGCAACGCAATCGTGCTCTCCGTCTGGCGGCAAAGCACAGCAATTTTCGTTTACTGAAAAGGAAGAGGCGATGAGAAAACTTTGGATGGCGATTCTTCTGGCGGGCCTTTTTGCGGATATTGCCAGCGGTTTCGTGTTCGTCGCGGCGGAGCGCGTCGCGCCGATCATCGTGGCGGCTGGCGAGCCGGAATGTGTGCGACGGGCGGCCGTCGATTTGGCGTCGGACGTGCTGAAGATCACGGGCCGTAAGCCGGAGGTATCCGTCGGTGGTGCGATTCCGTCGGGACCCTGCGTGATCGTTGGCACTCGCGCAGGCGGGGGCACATGGGAAAGTTATCGCGTCGAAACGACGGGCGAGCGCCTCGTCATCGAGGGTGGCGACGCGCGCGGGACCATGTTCGGCGTGTACGCGTTCATCGAAACGTACCTGAAGGTCGATCCGCTGTATTTCTGGTCGGGACGCGAACCCGCCAAACGATCCGAACTGAAATGGGCATCGGTATCCCTGGTCTCGGATTCGCCGTCTTTCAAATTCCGCGGCTGGCTCATCAACGATGAAGACCTGTTGACGGAGTGGATGGAGAGCGGCGGCAAACGCAACATCGACTATCCGTTTTATGGGCAGGTGGTCAACCGTGAAGCGATGCGGGCCGTCGTCGAGGCGCTGGTGAGAAGCCGATTCAACCTGATTATCCCGGCCAGTTTCATCGATATTTTAAATCCGCCGGAAGCCGCGCTGGTGGAGGAGTGCGCGCGACGCGGCGTGTTCGTGTCGCAGCACCACGTGGAACCGATGGGCGTGAGCGCTTTTTCGTATTTCAACTACTGGCGGGCTCGGGGTAAGAAACTGACGTATTCGTATTTCAGCCATCCCGACGAAGTGCGCGAGGTCTGGCGCGCTTACGCAAAAAAATGGGCGGAGTTTCCGAACGTCGTTTGGCAGCTTGGGTTGCGCGGCGTTGGCGACCGCCCCATGTGGCTGGCGGATGCCCGCGTGCCGCAGTCGGATGCGGAACGGGGTCGGATCATCTCGGAGGCGATGGCGGATCAGGTGAAGATTCTGGACGGGGTGTCTCCCTCGCGGCCGCATCTCATGTCCACGACGTTATGGGCGGAAGGTTCGGTCCTGAACCAGAAGGGCTTTCTCGCGATTCCTGCGGGAACGATCATCGTGTTCGCCGACAACTCGCCGGGCTGGAAATGGCAGCGTGATTTTTATGAGACGCCCCGTAATCCGAACAACCGATACGGGGTTTACTACCATCATGCGCTGATCGGAAGCGGCCCCCACTTGGCCCAGGTTGTGCCGCCGCACAAGACGTTCGAGATGATGAGAACGGCGATGGGGAAAGGCGCGGAGGAATATGCGATTTTCAATGTCTCCAATATCCGCGAGTTCGTGCTGGGCATCGATGCGACTGCAAAGATGACGTGGCGGATGAGGGGGTATGATGCTGACGCATGGCTGACGGAGTGGGTCGAAGCGCGTTTTTCGCGACAGCAGACTCAGATCGCGAACGCCTACAAGATCTACTTCAATGCGTATCAGATTCATGACACGCAGCAGGTGCCGTTCCTGATGGATGGACAGATGTTCGGAGCGGCCAACGCGGCTCTGTCTGAAATCGGCAAGAAGCTGAAGGGAAGACAGATAGGGGTGGGGCCTGCCGCAGAAGAATTGTCGTTTGCCATCGAGCGGAGTGACGTTAGAAAGGAGGCGGATGCTTTCTGGCAGGGGCTGAGCGACATGCATCCGTCGTCACTCGGACGGCGCGAAACCGTCAAGCGGGTGCGCGCACAGCAGGTCGGGTTTGAACTGGCGCTGCTGCATGCGCGCACGGCGGCTGCGAAGCTGCAGGAAGGTGATGCGGTGTTCCTCAGGGACAATCTGATCTATCAGGCAGAGATCATGGAACGGACGTGCGAATGGTTGCGACAATTGCTGATCGCGCATGAGGCATTGGATTTGGGCGATGTGAAAACCTGTGCGCAATCGCTGGATGCGGCTGAGAAGGCGTTTGCGCAGATTCCTGAATTGGTTGAGGGTTACTGCACGGGCCGGTGGCAAACGTGGTATCGGGGCTGCCGGAAGCTGAATGTGTCCGCGATGCTGCGGAAGACGCGCGACGTGGTGGCGCTGGCAAAAGGC
>CAZTDL010000339.1:0-5280 GCA_964612775.1 uncultured Lentisphaeraceae bacterium | reverse complement strand
TGGCGATCGGGGCCGTGAACATCACGAACGACAACCGGACCGCCAGTTGCGACAAGGCTGTGTATACGAAAAAGACAGGACAGATTATGATGACGGGGAATGCCCGCTTGATGAGGCAGGGTGATCAAGGGGGCGAGGTGACCGGTAACCGCATAACGTTTTGGTTGGATGACGAACGTATGGAGGTTTCTCCCGGCCGCGTGGTGTTGCCCCCCGGAACCTTTAACAAGGCCGACGCGAAGAAGCTGATGCCATAGAATGCGATTTGACGTTATGGAAGACGAAGCTGAACAGGTGCATACGAGCGATAAGATTCCGGACATTCAGGCCTCTGATCTGGTCAAAGAGTACGGGCAGCGGACTGTGGTGAACGGTATCTCGTTGCAAGCGAGTTGCGGTGAGATCGTGGGCTTGCTGGGACCGAATGGCGCTGGCAAGACGACAACGTTTTATATGGTCGTCGGACTGGTTCGTCCGAATTCGGGAACAATCACTTTCCGAGGCGAGGATATTACGCGGATGCCGGTTTATCGGCGTGCGCGGTTGGGTTTGGGGTATTTAGCTCAGGAGGCTTCGATCTTTCGTAAGCTGACGGTCGAGGAAAACGTGTTGGCGATTCTAGAGACCATGGATTTGTCTAAGGGTGACCGGTTGCAACGTGCAGAAGAGTTGTTGACCAGTTTGAATTTAACGAAGGTCGCAAAGCAGCGTGCTTACACGCTGAGCGGTGGTGAACGGCGGAAGTTGGAAATCGCGCGCGCACTGGTTCGCAAACCAGCCGTTCTGATGCTTGATGAGCCTTTCAGCGGCGTGGATCCTCTTGCCGTACACGACATTCAGGAGATTGTAAAGGGGCTGAGAAATCGTGGACTTGGAATTATCGTGACGGATCACAATGTCCGTGAGACGCTGTCAATTGTGGATCGCGCGTATCTGGTTTATGATGGACGGATTCTTTGTGAGGGGTCGAGTGATTTCTTGGTTCAGGACGATACGGCACGCCGTTTGTATCTAGGCAAGAATTTCAGAATGTAGGAAACACGAACTACGCCTGCCTTGGTGCGGGTGTTGAAAGGAAAGGTATTTTATGACTATTGAAGTGACCATTCGTCATCTGGACAATACTCAGGGACTTAAGGACTATGCTGAAAAGCGCGCCGCAAAATTGGTTGAGCAATTTCCGGAGGTGGAGAGTGTGCATGTGATCGTGGATATGCAGCGGCATCTCTACGAGTCTGAGTTTATCGTGCAGCAGAAGGGGATGACCGCTGTGGGCGCGAAAGAGCATGCGGTCAACGCGCGTGCGGTGATCGATACGGCTGCGGCTCGGGCAGAGAGTCAACTGCGTAAAACGCGCACAAAATGTTTGACGGTCCATACGCGGAATTCGGCAAAGAAATAATGGCAGAGAATCGACAGAGTGCGGCGCAACAGTCGCCCGTGACAGTCGGCCAATTTCTGAAAGCGGGCCGAGATTTGTTGGGGCTTGATGTGTCCGCAGGCGAGGCGGGGCTTGACCGGATCATTATTGAGCCGGTCGTTCATCGGCCGGGGCTCGCGCTGTCTGGTTTTTATGAACACTTCGCATGGAAGCGCATCCAGGTGGTGGGCATGGCGGAGTATGCCTATCTTTCATCACTGCAGGAGTCGTTGAGAATTCAGCGGTTCGACGAGTTGTTCGCGTTGAAAATCCCTTGCTTGATTTTTACGCGCGGTAAACGGGTTTTTCCCGAAGTTCTTCGCGTGGCGGAGCGGGACGGCGTGGCTGTCATGCGGTCGAATCAGGTGACACGGCACTTTATGCATACGGCTACGTTTGTGCTTGAAGACCTGCATGCGCCGCGCTGTAAGGTTCATGGCACGATGCTGGAAGTGGCTGGGGTGGGCGTTTTTATCGAAGGCGCGGCAGGTCTCGGAAAAAGCGAGACGGCGCTTGGTTTGATCAAGCGGGGACACGCGTTGGTTGCGGACGATTTGACGCAGTTGCGTCGAGATCAGAATAATAATCTGTTTGGATCTGCTTTGCCTGTTACGCAGTATTATATGGAGATTCGCGGTATCGGCATCATTCATGTGCCATCCATTTTCGGCGTTGCTGCGGTCCGTGGCGAGAAACAGGTTGACCTCATTGTGACGTTGAAGCGGCAAGGTGAGGCGGATGCCGAACTTGACTGTACTGGGACTGAGGATTTGCGCCGTGACTTCCTTGGAGTCTCGGTGCCGCAACTGGTGATTCCGGTTGCGCCAGGCAGGGATTTGGTGAACTTGGTTGAAACTGCGGCGCAGGAACATAAACTGCGTATGTCGGGTTTTGTCGCGGTCCGGGAATTGGATTCGCGGATCAAGAGGCACCATTCCGGATGAGGGGAGTTGATCGTGGGACAGTCTGATACAGAAAAAATGACCCGTGAATTTGTGTTGCTGAACAAGTACGGTATGCACGTCCGCCCTGCGGGGCTTTTCGCCAAGGTCGCTTCGCGTTTTAACGCGGAAGTCGATGTGGAGAAGGACGGCAGCGTTGTGTCGGGCAAGAGTATCATGGCGCTGATGACGCTTGAGGCGGTTTGCGGCACGAAGCTGCGCGTGACCGCAAGTGGTCCTCAAGGCCGTGAAGTGCTCGACGAACTTGAGGCCTTGGTTGCCCGGAAGTTCGATATTCCTGATGAGCAATGACACGAACATCGTTCACGGCGGCGCTCTTGAAATGCGCATGTTCACCGGCTTGGCCGCCTCTCGCGGTTTTGTGGGTGGCCCCGTGTTCCTTTTCAGGAGCACGGCGAATGATCAGGTGCCGGAGTTCAGAATTGATGAAGCGCATCTTGCGCGCGAATTGGCCAGATTGTCTGATGCTTTCGCGCTGACGCGAGCGCAGATCCGCTCGCTGGCTTTTGAACTCAAAAAACGCATCAGTGGCGATGAGGCGACGATCTTTGATGGGCATTTGATGATGCTGGATGATCCGGCGTTTATCGGATCGTGCAAAGAACGAATTTCAAAAAGTCAGATTAACGCCGAGGCTGCGGTCAACAAGGTTGCCGAAAAATACTCGTCAACTTTTGCGGCGATGGATGATGCCTATCTGCGGGAGCGAGCGCAGGATGTGTGTGATATCGCTAAGCGTATCATACGCAATCTGTCGGGCGGAGCCGACTCTCAGGCGTTTCGCGTTGAGCAGCCCTGTATTGTGGTGGCGGATGAACTCACTCCCTCCGAAACTATTTCTTTACCTAAGAATCTGATTCTCGGTTTTGCCACGGATCGCGGAAGTACGACGTCGCACGCCTCATTATTGGCGCGCGCGCTGGGTATACCGGCGGTGGTCGGTTTGGGTTCGCTCTCGGAAATCGTGAGGACTGGCGACCTTTTGCTGCTTGACGGAACGCGCGGCAAGGTGATTCTGAACCCGGGACGCGAAGAGCGTTTGGCCTTTGAAAAGATGGTTACCCGATCAAAGACGATGGAAGAGTCTTTGGAACAAGGTAAGCTGGTCCCTGGCGCGACGTCCGATGGTCATGCTGTTCCGTTCTTAGCCAATGTCGATCACAGTACGCCAATGACGGAGCTTTTCTCCGTAGGCGCCGAGGGCGTGGGGCTTTACCGTTCCGAGTATCTGTGGCTCTCGTTTGACCGTGAACCGACCGAAGAGGAGCAGACGCATGCCTACACGGCCGTGGCGCGTGCGATGCCCGAGGGGCAGCCTGTTACCATTCGCGTGCTTGATCTGGGGGGCGATAAGGTGCTGAACACCGGTTCCGGATCTGCGCACAAAGAGGCTAATCCGTTCTTGGGAAACCGGTCGATTCGCTACTTGCTTCGCAACCCCGAGGTGTTCCGGCGGCAGTTACGTGCCATCTTGCGGGCAAGTTCTCGCGGTAACATACAACTCATGTATCCGATGGTTGCGATGATCGATGAGTTGCGTGCCGCGAACTTGGAGCTGCGGGGGTGTATGGCGGAGCTGAAGGCACAGGGGGTGCCTTTCGATGAGCACATTAAACGGGGGGTGATGATCGAGATTCCGGCTGCCGCTCTGATCGCTGATGCCTTAGCTCTGGAGTCGGACTTTTTTTCAATTGGCACGAATGATCTGATCCAATACACGCTTGCGGTTGATCGAGTGAATGAAACGGTTGCGCGACTATATCAGCCCACGCACCCCTCTGTTTTGCAACTGATCGATTTATCGGTCCGGGCGGCGCATGGACACTCCCTGAAGGTGTCGGTGTGCGGTGAGACTGCGGCGGATCCCGTCATGGCGGTGTTGTTTGTCGGAATGGGTGTGGATTCGCTGAGTATGTCCCCGAACTTGATTCCTTTCGTTAAGAAGATCATCAGTCAAGTCGCGCTGAGTGATTTGCAGTCATTGGCCGATACCGTGCGGCATATGAACGGTTCTCCTGCAGATAAAATATATGCTTATTGCCGTAACCAAGTGATGAAACTTGCGCCGGATTTGCTTTACCTGCAATAATGAGAGATCTGAGGAGGCGTACAGCCGGTGAAGTCGTGTGGGTTTTTGTTGGGGTTGCCGTGACGTTTCTTCCGGGGCACTGATCGTTGTATCGTACGTTTCGCTGAGAACGGCCTCACATGACACGGTTGATCGGATGACGATATACTCTCTGATCAGACCGAGTAAATTAGATCAGAATACATCTTTGGCGTAATTCCTGCCTGCTTGAGAACGTTTACATGAGGCCAGAATTCTCCGGCCTCAGCTAAGTCATGCGTGTCGGATGCGAGTGCGATCTTTACCCCTTTTTCCGCGCATTGACGGATGAAGTCAGGATCTGGACGATAGGTGTGAAAATTCACTTCAACCGCCACACCGCTGTCCGCTAGCAAACCGGCCACAACAGGGTAGAGATGCTTGGGCCGCTCCAAGTGGTTGCGCATAAAGAATCGAAAAGGGTGTGCGAGTACGTCAATGTCGTGCTCGACCAGCCGTTCCACATCGCGAATGAACAATCGTTCGGCATCATTCTGCGATGTTTGGCCATGGACATAACCCTGAACCCAATGGACGGCACCGATAAGAATATCCCATTCCGCGTCTATGTCTTTAGCCGCAAGAAGGAGTTTGCCGTTGTCATACAGGTCAACCTCCAATCCGATCTTGACGAACGGGGAACGAAGGCTCTTTGCGAAACGTTGATAGGCCGACATTCGACCTCGTTCGGGAGTTGCCCAGACCGCTTCGGCCAGTGACGGGTCACTCTGCCATTTAGCACCCATCGCACGGCTTTTTTCGAAGTATAACTGGAAGGCATGCTCAATGAC
>CAZTDL010000338.1:0-5281 GCA_964612775.1 uncultured Lentisphaeraceae bacterium | reverse complement strand
ACCGTTCAGCATCGCGAGAACCATACGGAACGGGGCGTCCTCGGCCTTTCGCCCTCTTGTGCCTCTTATTCAACCCTAAACACGCAAGGAGGCAACCGGCTGGTCAGATATCGGTTGACGTCCTTTTCGTACCCCTTCAACGTCGGATCAAGAATGGAAATCAACAGATCGCCCTTCAGAGGCAGCTCGTCTTTGGATCCGGTCCACACGAAAGCGATTTTCTTTTCCAAGGCAGCGGCATTCCAGACCGAATGCCCCGCAACAGCGCATTTCCAATCGCAAAACGCCTTGATGCTGGGAGGCAACTTATCGTTCGCGGCCGAATATTCGGCAATGCATGCTGAGAGATTATAGAGCAATGCGGTTTTGGCATGTCGATACCCCTGCGAAACAACAAGGCTCAAACCGACCAGAAGAACAAACGTAAAGATAATCACGCTCTTGCTGTTCATGGCAATTGCACCGCTCGCGTTGCCTTTCATTCATGCGCTTAAGACGCGCATAACGTTTAAAAATATACGATGAATTAATTCCAAGCACAAGATCAGGCCTTCAGAATCCGACAAAAAGACAGGATCCGTTTATCCGTCCGCATCGGTCCTATTCGCAAGCTCAAGCGCACGATGAGCCGCAGTCGTGAGCGGAAAATCATCAGGGAAGCCAAACCGGACAGGCGGCTGGCGAGCCGGATCAGCGGCACCCTCATATGACGTCGCCGCATACACATGCAACAACTGTTTAAAATGGGAAAAAACATGCGAGACACGTCCGAGAGGCGTAATGGATGCGGATGTCAGTCCGGTCTGTTTATTTAGCGCCCTCTGAGCATCCCTACGCGTGGGTTTACGTGTCACCTCTATATTCGGCAATTCCCACAAACCGCACAGAAGCCCACCTTTCGTACGCTGAGTGAAAAGAACGCGTCCCATCACATCCCGCACCAAGACCGCGACAGACTGACGTGTCGGCACGGTTTTCTTGGCGGGCTTGGTCGGGAACGCCTGTTGCCGGTTTTCCCGTCGAGCGAGACAGTCATCCTTCAGAGGACATGCGTCACACGCGGGATCGCGCGGCGTACAAATCGTCGCGCCCAAATCCATCACCGCCTGATTGAAGTCACCAGGACATTCCGACGCGACGATATGCGGCAGAAGCCAAGCCGCAAGTTTCTCGCGCGCAAGCGGCTTGCGGAAATCGTCCGGCCATTCCAAGAAGCGCGAAAAGACGCGTATAACGTTGCCGTCCACCACGGGCGCGGCCACGTCGAAACAGATGCTGGCGATGGCGGCTGCGGTGTAAGGGCCGACACCTGGAAGAAAGGCCCATTTCTCAACCGTATCGGGCAAGCCCCCCCCTGCGTCATGATGACCTGAGCCGCCTTCTGCAGATTGCGGGCGCGGGTGTAATACCCCAGCCCCTCCCACATTTTAAGAACCTGCTGCTGCGGCGCGGCCGCCAGTTCAGCAACCGTCGGAAAGACTTCAATGAAACGGGCGAAGTACCCTCGAACCGTCTCGACCTGGGTCTGCTGAAGCATAATCTCACTGACCCAGACCGCATAAGGATCAGGATGTCCACGCCACGGCATCGCGCGTTTGTGCGCGTCGTACCAGACGGTCAGGAGACTGTGAAGCGACTGTGACATGACGCGCCCCCCGCTATCCGATAGGGAATAAAAGCGCTACGGATTCCGTAGGTCGAGCGCCATGGCGATTTCGGGGCACGTAAAAGGATTGGCATGTTTGGTGCAATTGATACATCCCATGTAAAGCTTATGCATCACTTGGGTCTTTGGGATGGTTCTGAACCCGAGCGAAGCGAAGAATTCAGGGGCAAACGTGAGGACGATCACCTGAGCCGGATCAAACCGCCGGACTTCCGAAAGAATGTGCGTGACGATCCTCGTTCCAATATGGTGGCGACGATAAGCCAAATCAACAGCCACCGACTGAATCTCAACGGAGGCGCGTTCTGGTTCTCCAATTTCCGGCAGGATTTGCCACGCCGCGCAACCGACGACATGGCCCTCAATCTCGCACACCGTAAAACGGTCAATGTTCTGGATAATGTCGCCTATCGGGCGCGAAATCAGGTCTTCCTGATGGCTGCGGATCAGATTGAAAATCTGGACCGCATCTTTCAGGACCGCAGGCCGAATAACAGGTTTTGTCTTATCTTGCATGGTTTGGGAGATACGATACCGATTCGATGACAGCGTCTCAAGCAGAAACGGCGTGCCCGGACACGTCCGGACACGCCGCACAAACGCGCGTCTATCGTCGCCTAGCCCTTCAGTGCGGCCTGTGCGGCCGCAAGCCTCGCAATCGGCACACGGAAGGGACTGCAGGAAACATAGCTGAGCCCGGTTCTGTGGCAGAACTTGACCGAAGCCGGATCGCCCCCTTGTTCGCCGCAGATTCCGACTTTCAGGTGCTCGCGCGTCGCGCGCCCCTTCTTAACCGCCATTTCAATAAGTTGTCCAACGCCATCCTGATCAATCGTTTGGAACGGATCTGAAGACAAGAGTTTCTTCTCCAGATAATCGGGCAGAAAACCGCCGATATCATCGCGGCTGAAACCAAACGTCATCTGCGACAGATCGTTCGTGCCGAACGAGAAGAACTCCGCTTCCTGCGCCATGCGGTCCGCCAACAGCGCGGCGCGCGGGATCTCGATCATCGTGCCGGTCATGTAGGGCATCGCCTTAATTTTCTTGGCCGCGCACACTTCGGCATGAACGCCGGCGATGATCGCCTTTTGGTGTTTCAACTCGCTCACGTCACAGGTGACAGGGATCATGATTTCAGGCTTACACTTCTTACCCGTCGCGATAATCTCGGCCGCCGACTCGAAGATGGCACGGGCCTGCATCTCGGTCACTTCCGGATAGGTCACACCGAGACGGACACCGCGATGACCCATCATGGGGTTGTTCTCGTGCAAAACTTCCCCCCGCTTGACGATATCCTCAACGCTGATCTTCAGCGCGGCCGCCAACTCAGCCTGCTTTTCGGCACCCTGCGGCACGAACTCGTGCAAGGGGGGGTCCAGCAGACGGATCGTCACAGGCAAACCTTCCATGGCTTCCAACGTGGCCTTGATGTCGTGTTTGACAAACGGCATCAGGTCTTTCAATGCGTTACGACGTTCTTCGGCCGTCGAACTGAGAATCATTTTACGCAACAGGAAAAGCGCCTTATCGCACCCCTCGCCGTAGAACATATGCTCGGTCCGGAAAAGACCGATACCCTCGGCACCGAACGCACGTGCTATCCGGGCGTCGGCAGGCGTGTCGGCATTGGTACGCACTCCCATGGTGCGAAACTTATCAGCTATCGACATAAACTTCTGGAAACGCGGATTCTCCGTCGCGTCGATCATCGGCAGGCGGCACGTATAAACGAAACCGCGGGTGCCATTGAGCGTCAAGACATCGCCCTCTTTCAGCACCAGATCCGACCCGGCGATCCACGCCGTCTTTTCCGCGACGTTCACATGGAGAGCGCCTGCCCCGACAATGCAACACTTACCCCAGCCACGGGCGACCAGCGCCGCATGGGAGGTCATGCCGCCGCGAGCGGTCAGAATGCCCACCGCCGCACGCATGCCTTCAACATCCTCGGGATTGGTTTCCTCACGAATCAAAATAACCTTTTGTCCCTTATTAAAGGCAGCGACGGCGGCTTCAGCCGTAAACACCAGTGCCCCGCAAGCCGCACCGGGACCAGCCGGCAAACCTTTAACAATAGGCACGGCATCCTTCTCGGCCTTGGGATCGATGATCGGATGCAACAGCTCATCCAACTGTTGGGGCTCGACACGCGTAACAGCCGTTTTCTGATCGATCAACCGCTCGGCCAACATATCCATGGCCATATTCAGCGCGGCGGTGCCGGTGCGTTTGCCGACGCGGCACTGAAGCATCCAGAGTTTGCCTTCTTCGATGGTAAACTCAATATCGAGCATGTCCCGATAATGCTTTTCGAGTTTGTTGCGGATAGCAAAAAGCTGCCTGTAGGTAGGCGGCATCGCCTCCTGCATACTCTTCAAATGCTTGTTTTGATCGTTCTTGGTGTCGTCGTTGATTGGGCTCGGCGTCCGGATGCCCGCCACGACGTCCTCGCCTTGGGCGTTGACCAGCCATTCGCCATAAAACTTGTCGTCGCCTGTAGACGGGTCGCGGGTAAACGCCACGCCGGTGGCTGAGCTGTCCCCCATGTTGCCGAACACCATCGCCTGCACATTCACAGCGGTACCCCAATCGTCGGGGATACCCTCGATGCGGCGGTAGGAGACGGCCTTTTTGCCGTTCCAGCTCTTGAATACGGCCGCGATGCCGCCCCACAGCTGCGCCATAGGGTCATCCGGAAAAGCCTTACCGAGGTGCTGCTTCACAAGCCCCTTGAACTCGTCGGCGAGAAGCTGCAGATCTTCCGCCTTCAGGTCGGTATCCGAGGAACAGTTGCGGGCATGCTTAAACTGATCAAGGGTCTCATCCATGATCTTACGGATGCCCTTGCCCTCCGCCGGTTCCAAACCTTCGGCCTTCTCCATCACAACATCCGCGTACATCATGATTAGACGGCGATAGGAGTCCCATACGAAACGGGGATTATTGGTCTTCTTGATCATGCCGGGAATCGTTGTTGCGCAAAGGCCGACGTTCAGAACGGTATCCATCATTCCGGGCATCGACTTGCGTGCGCCGGAACGGCAGGAGACCAGCAACGGATTCTCCGGATTTCCATACGCCTTGCCCATAATCTTCTCTGCCTTATGAAGCGCGGTCAGGACTTGGTCGGTCAGCGCGGCAGGCAACTTGCAGCCCTCATCGTAATAAGCCGTGCAACACTCTGTGCTGACGGTAAAACCGGCCGGCACAGGGATCCCAAGAAGGCACATTTCCGCCAAATTCGCGCCCTTGCCCCCGAGGAGGTTCTTCATCGCCGCGCCGCCTTCGGCCTTGGCATTGCCAAACGAATAGACGTACTTCACCGCTTTGGCCTTTGCCTTTTTCGCAGACATGACTTTTTTCGAGGGAAGCGACTTTTTCGCAACCGACGTCTTCTTAGCAGGGGCCGTCTTCTTCACCGACTTCGAGCTTTTTACCATAGTGTCAATTTCCTTTGTTAACCATAAAAAAGATTATCTGAGTGTAACAAACGCGAGATTACAGTCAACTCTACGCCGTCGTTCTACAGCTGTTTCATCTGGGGGAAAAGAATCACGTCGCGAATCACCTCGGTACCTGTCAACATCATGACCAAACGGTCGATGCCCA
>CAZTDL010000337.1:0-5305 GCA_964612775.1 uncultured Lentisphaeraceae bacterium | reverse complement strand
TTCCAAAAACAGGTCAGCCGATAGGTCTGCTCCGCATCGGTCGCCGGACACCCCGGTTGCGGCTTGAACCACGTCGTCACGGTCGGCTGGGCGGGTTTCAGCTTCGCGATCTCCGCGCCGATGCGCGCGTCGAACGCGGCGACCAGCTTGTCGTCCCTCAGCGCGGCCATCATCGCCCGGATCACGAAGGCATGGCCCAACGGCAAACGCGGATGAACCGTGTCCGGAAGCAGATGATAATCCTGCCTCACCTTTCGGCAACAGACAATGGCGTCCCAAACCGACACACCCGTCTCGGCCCTGCGGCACGTTTCCTCCTGCGCCAGTTCACGCGCCAATTGATTCAACTGATCGCGCACGCGGTTTTTGGGCGAAAGCGGGTCTTCGGTCAGCGGCGTGATCTCGCACAGAACGATTTCGCGCGGCGTGACGCGTTTACGGATCGCCGCGATCAGTTCGCGGTATTGCTCTTTCCACTCCCGCAAGACATTCGGATCGTCCCGTACCTGTGGCTTTAGAATGTCGTTCATACCCAACATGATGATCACGACATCGGCAGGCTTGGCGAACGCGATTTGAATATCAAAACCTCCGGAGTGCGCCGGCACGGACTGCGTACGGCTTTTGATCTCAAGATTGATCCAGTCGCAGATTGTGTGCCCATGGAACCCAAGCGCGATCACTTCGTTTTTGTACGACGGATACACCCGATGCAACTCGTTGGTGAATTGGTGATAAAACCCCTGTGATCTCGAAACGCTAATGGCCGTTATACTGTCCCCAACAAAGATAATCCGATCATTCGGCTGAAGCAACGAGCCCCCAAACCCTATGCTTGCCGCCAGCGCGGCAACACACGCCATCCGAAACGCATTCATTTTCTTCATCTGTTTTTCCCCGTTTCCTTTCTTACTTGTTAAACCCCTTGTGGTTCATGAATTCCAAAATGCGTCCCATCCAGGTATAGCGGCCCGTGCCCGGAGCGGCCTTCCTCTGGAAGCAGTGATTGAGCCCGACCCGCGTGTGTAGGTCGGACTGGGTACTCATCCGGCGAAGCTGCTCTCAGCCTTGTCCAAATTACCTGTCCCGTCGTCACCGCTGTTTTTTAACAGGATGAACAGGATTATCAGGATTCACTGATCGTAAAAGCCCGGGGCCGGATTTGACCCCGGCCCCGGGGTGCTGCATGACAAGTGTGGTCTATATTTTCATTGTTCGTGTGGTCTTCTTATTTAGGTTGGTTGTGCGGTTCGGATATAGCTGTCTCAAACGCCATTCGCATCGCGGTCCAAAACACACCCATCCGTTTCGCGACATTTTCCGGGTTGAAAACCTGTCCCTTAGTTGCTGCTGCGCAAGGAGACTGCGAGTATTTCACTTTGTTCCGCCTGTAGTCTGCCAATGCGTGAGAGCCTCCGAAATCGATTTCGCGACTTGTTCGGCTTGGACTTTGACTCCGTCTGGGTTGAAGTGTACTTTGTCCGGTCGCAGATATTTATCCAGATCATCGGCCACAGTAGCATACACGTCGTCGATGGGTATCCCATGCTTTCGCATGACGGTGTCAGCCGTATCGTTCAGCATGGTGTACTGCTCTTTGGCCTTTGGATTGTTGGCGAACGGTGTCGTACGCGCCCACATCAGGATCGCACCCGTTTTCTGCAATCGGGCTATCACCCTTTCGAGATTAGAAGCATATACCTTGGCCGGTTTCTCCCTGTCGTGAATACCGAAATTAAAGTGGATCAGATCCCACTTCTTGCCAGAAGTCTCGTCCAGCCAGTCATCCATCGATCTGATCCCTGAGTCTGTCGAACCGCAGTTGGCTGGAGCGCGGTGGACATTGGCCTTACCCTTTAGCAACCTCCTCACGGATTCTGTGTACATATGGGAAATGGAGTCACCGATAAGAAGCACTCGCGGCAGTTTGGGATCGTCCGTCACGAAGCCCCAGTCGCGGGGTTCCTCCAGAGTGTATTTGCCTTCAAGCCGGCCCTTAACATATCTCGGAAGATAGTAGCCGCCCAAATGTTTCTGAAGTTGCCTTTCCCACGCCTGTTGGTCAGCCGGAAGAGTAGCCTTCCATTTGCCGTAGGTCTCCCACTCTTGAGGAGAGACGCTTCCCGCTTTTTTGGAAACCACATTCGTCGTGGAGGTAACCGCTTCTCCCTGACCGACCAGCGGATCAATCGCCGATGACAGTAGTGCCGTGCATAGGATTGCTCGTTTCAAGCATTGCCCGATCTTTCTCATGATTCTATTCCTTTTTGTTTCACGACCATTTCGTCGTCGCAAGGCAATACTCTTTGCCCATTGAGTTGATCGTGGTTCCCCTCTTTTTGATGTCTCGTATCCGCCACTAATTCCGCAGTGCAAAAACTGTATGGTCATCCCTATCAGAATAACTATAACCAAGCACGGTCTCTCCAAAGTATTTGATCGCTCCGTTCGACTTATGGCCTTCCACAATGCAACTCGCGGCCGATAGAGCCGGAACGACTGGCCTTGGTGCGATTTCTTGCGGTGCCCAGACCTTGTTGGGAATCATCAAGTTGTAAGTCAATCCATAGTCACCGGCGCAGTTGTTCCCATGGTCGTAGCCATGGAACGGTATATCGCAAGGCATCCCGCCACGACTTCTGCCGTTTTTTTCATTTTCGGTCCTTTCTTGAAACAGCCTCATTTTTTCGAGTCCCGTTTTAACATTCCTCATGCGAGATAAACGAGCGTCGCGGGATGACCCGGTTTCGTTTGGACGCTCTCGAGCGCGCTGCCGGGAATCGTCAGCCGTCCGCCCTCGAACCGCACAGTCGTCGTAATGTCCTTCGGCATTGAGCCGGCAAGATCCTGGGCGAACACGCGGACAGAGCCGGGACGTGCGGCGCAATCCACCGTCACGGCATGCGGTCTGCCAAACACGCCGAGCGGCGTGTCCAAGTCGAACGGAACCGCCAGCCGGACATCCGCCGGCGGGAAGAAGGACTTGTTCGGCTCAATCGCGCGCGCGTAAATGCCCACCGACAGCGCCCCGTTCGGATGACGCGCCGCGCACACGTAGGGGAGTTCCGCCTCCAGCTTCGTCACCTCGGGAAGGGGCATGCCGCGCGAAACGGTCGCCGGCGCGGCCTGAGCGACCACTTTGCCAAGGATGGGCTTGTACCAGTGATTTGTGAGGAGGATTTTGTTCTCGAGCGCTGTTTCCGAATACGCCACGCGGTTGGAATCGGACGAACGGAATGCGGGCACCAGCCGCTGCCAACGGATGGCCCGCAAACCTTCCGCCCCGCTGTTCCGGAAGAAGCCCATCGAGCAACCGAGCACGGCACCGAGATAGGGTGTGTCCTCTACCTGGACGAGGGCGTGATTGCCGACATCCTCTCCCAACTTGAGAGAGAGAGCCGTCCGTTCGATCGCCTGGGCATCCAAGACACTGCCGCCCAACATGTCGTAAATGCGGTAGACGTCGGAAAAAGCCAGTAACTCGCGCGTCATTTCGATGATCTTGAGCTCGGACTTAAACGCGCATCCGATCCGCCGGGGCGTGATGCGCACGGTGCCGTCGGGATTCTTGACCGCGCCGTTCAGCGGCCCTTGTACGACGCAATGCTCCATCACGATGTGCGGCGCGATCTCGTCCTTGAGCCCGCTGAGCATCCGGCGGAAATCCACACCGTTGCGGGTGCCCCAGTCGACCTTGAGGTAACCGACGCCGCCCTCGGCGCACCACGCGAGTTTACGCTTCCATTCCTCGCGGCGCGCGGCCCAATCCTCTTTCTTCGTTTTCTTGAGCAGCTCGCATTGGCATCCCGGGGACACCCACAACCCCAGCCCGCGCCAGCCCTTGTCCTGCAGGCCTTGGGTCAGTTGAGCGAGACGCTGGCCGGGCGTGCCCTTGAGTCCGGCGAACTTAACCCGGTCAAGATCCATCGAGCCGAACGGCGAGATGTCCTTGTGCTGATCCGCCCCATAAGGGACGTCCCACCCGTCGTCGAGCAAAAAGAACAGATCGCTTCTGATCTCCGGCCAAAGCGTCTCGGCCCAGCCCCCGTTCCCTAGGACCATGTCATCCGTAATCACATCACGGATGTGCGGCGAGAACCCCTGATCGCCCGGGAACGCCGGCATCAGATGGTTCACATCCAAGTTCTTCTGTCTGACCAGCTCGCCCTGCATCCCCCACGAACACCAATAATTCGGCGTCGCATGACTTGGCCGGTCCAGCGCCGCAAGCCTATCCGGCGAGAGGGCCCTCGCCCCGTTCACCGCCGCAAAAGCGGCCGCGCCACCCATGAACTCACGTCGCGTCACATTCACTCGAAGAGACATAATAAGACACCTTCCCTTATTTACCGTTCTTCGCTTTCCCGATGTGTCGTCGCACCACCGCGTTTCCGGCGTCGCTGGTGCTGCGCATGATCGAATGGCCGCTTTCAACAGCGTTCTGGATGAATTTGTTTTTCGCCGGAATCGTATTGTAGGCGGCGTAGACGCTCGCCGGATTGCACGACAGGTCAACGAAGCCGGTGCTGATGAAAAACTCCGCGCCCGGATTGACACGGGTGACGAAGTTGACCGCGTCGATGTAATCCGCCGCCGCCAGTTTCTCCGGCGTGATGCCGCCGGGACTCCACTGGAAACGCGGCCAGCCGCTTTCCCGGCCGTTGGCGATCCCGCCGTGGTCGCAGAGCGCCGGCACATACGCGACGCAACAGGTCACCGCCGGGTCCAGTCCGGCCGCCACCAGCGCCTGCCCGCCACCCTGGCTGCCGCCCTGGACAATCAGGTTTTTGCCATCCCATTCGGGGCGGCTCTTGACGTAGCGAAGCGACTGGTAAATCCGGTCGAACATGCCGCGAAAATAGCTCTTGTCACGGTCTTCGCAACCGTCGTAACGGTAAGTTTTCAGCGCACCTTTGTTGAGGTCTTGGTAAAACGCGTCGCTCTGCCCGTTGAGGATGCCGTGGGCGTTGATGTCGAGCGCGATCACCCCCTGCGCCGCCACCCCGGTCGGGCGGCCCGAACTGCGGACGCCGGCACCGTGGTAACTGACATAGGCCGACAGCGACTTCGCCGCCGCGTCGGACGGGATGGCGAGATAGCCGCGCATCGGGTTGCCCTCGGGCATGGCGATTTCAAGGTCGAAAAGCAGAATCTTGGGGGTGTTCGACTCGACCGGAGTCAGCTTGACCCGGGACGGAAATTCATCGATGATCTTCTTGCGGTTGTCCCAGTAGGCGTCGAAATCCGCCGGTTTGGGCCGCGACGGCGTGATCTTCAATGGATCAATCCCGGCCCCGCCGGAGCC
>CAZTDL010000336.1:0-5312 GCA_964612775.1 uncultured Lentisphaeraceae bacterium | reverse complement strand
CCGCCTGAGTGAACGCCGCCACACCGGTCAAACCGACGGCCGATGTCATCAAAAACGAACGTCTCGTTGCTGCTTGCATTCTTCCTCCTGACGATAGCTCACCTTGGCGCATGGATCGGGGTCATCAGGCCAACCATGTCGCTGGCCCCCTATTCCATTAATGAAAAAAGGAACGCCAGAACGTCGAACCTGTGACACGAATCATGTCGCGCTCATAGGCGGCGGGAACGGAAAGAACGAGCGCGTCACCCGCGCGGCTAACCGCAATCGGCCCAAAACGATGCCAAACGCCGTTCCGAATCTCGCCCGACTCCGCAATCATATTCACCTTGTTCGTCCGAGTGATCCGCACGTCTCCCGCACCGATCGGCAATACGCAAAGACTCTTCGCATCCGCAAGAGACAGTCCCTCTTGCGCAACGACGAAAACGCGGGCAGAACAGCTCAGAAGCGTCTGCCCGTCTTTACAGACGGTCCCCGCGCAACCGGCAGCTTGAAGCGAACCGTCGTGTCTGACGATTAGCACGCCTTCGCCGCCCTGGGGCAGCAAGACATCAAAGTCCCCCAAGCGTCCTTTCCACGTCCGCCCGTTCGTCTGCGAGACGATCCACGCATCCGACGTTTCTCCGGGCACGCGGAACACGTGCAGTCCAGGTTCATCAGGCTCGGCAGCCAGCCCTTCGATGTGGGCGGACTTTAGAAAATCCAGATAGGTCGTCACCCCGTTTGCGGGTGCCGCGTCGAGTTCGACCGGATCGGCATTAAACCAAACCTGCCCTTTCCCGAGCCGGTAACGCGTTAAGATCGGCGTGCCCGCATGGGCCACAAGCACATCGGCCCCCGCCGCTTTCAAGGTTAAGTACGGACGCGCCACCGACAGCGGACCAAGGACGGGCGGATTATCCAACGGCTTTGCGCGAGGTTCTCCAACGGCATCGACACCGCAGAGGCGAGTTAACCGGTCGCGTCGCGCAGATCCGCGTTGAACGTCATACGAAATGTCGCCTGACACGTAGAGACAACCGCCCCCCTCTACAAACCGAGTGAGCTGAGCAAGCACGATATCGCCGGGATCAAACGGCACAGGGTAGATCAGCGCTTTGGCTTCACGCGGAAGACGATCCAGTGAACCGTCGGGAAAAAGACCGAAGGAAGCGCGGCAGGAAACCAAAAGATCGGACGCTTTATGAAAGGCCCGAATCACAGCCTCGCGCTGTCCGCTTTGCCGCCCCGAATCGGGAAGCAGGAGATAGACCTCCGGCGTCATCGATTTCGGCTTCAGCGTGCCGAATGTCAATGCCATCGCGCGATAGAGCTGCGCCGTAGGACGCGGAACGCCCGTCTGATGCACGAGGCCGCAAGGAAAGACACCTTCCATCGGATCGCGCCAGTGCCAGCTCGACATGCACGCGGCACCGAGACCGAGCGCGTGATGCGCCTGATAGGAGAAACGCCGGTCATAGGAAAGATCGTCGTCACCCATTCCCCAAGGGTCGGCGGCTTTGAAAGTGGGATGGTTTTTCGCGCCGAATTCACCGAGGATAAAGGGCTTGCCCAATCCGCGCAAATCAACATCTTTGAGTTCCGCAGAGAACGAGGCGGACTTGCCATAATAATGACGGTCGGTAAAATCCAGATCAAGCGAGGCAATGACAGGATCCTTCATAACCGTCTTCTTGCCGACATGTCCCCACCCTTGACTCCAACCGACAGACGCCATGCAGCGCGAGTTTCCCGCATGAATCGCGGCGGCGTTGGTGGCGGCCCACGCGCGTTGCGTCCGCGTCATGTGCCACCAGAACGCGGTTGTCACGGGATCGTCCCACGCGCCTTCGGGCTTGGCAGACTGTCCAAAAGACTGAACCAGTGCGGCATCGTCCGCGCGGAAAGAGGGCTCATTGCAGATATCGACAGCAAATCCCGGCACATCACGATAGCGTTCCGCGATCTCTTGCGCGGTCTGCCGCTGCCTGGCAAGCGTTTCCGCATCAGCCGTGTTGCTCAGATTCGGCGTATGGTAAAAAACCAAGCCCGATTTTTGCGCGAGCTGAACCATCGCGTCGCTGATACGCTTGTCTTCCTCTGTTTTGAAAGGGACAAAACAGCGGACCCAACGCAAGCCGAAATCTCGCATAGACACATAATCGTGTTCGAAAGCCAGAGGCGAACGCGCGGTTACCGATCCGTTTTGACCCCAATAAGTCTGGCAGCCCATGAGAAAACGAGGTTCTCCGGCGATCAGAAAACGCGTGCCATCCTTACTGAGCCTCGGGCCGCGCGCGATGACGTCCGGGCACCAGACGACGAAGGCCGTTTTCTCAACATCCAACCGTATGCCGTTTTTCCACAGTTCCACGTCAACCCTGTAAAAATCGGCGGCCGCTTCAGGTAACGGCCACGTCGCTTCGATCACGGTCGTCTCGCCGCGTTTGACCGCCACCGGACGGCAGAGGGTAACACACGGTGTAGACGCCCCGTCAGGCGTGACCGCAAAACGAACCTCAGCCGTCTGCGCCTCACGCCCGAAATCACTGACGCGCGTGCGCAAGGTCACCGTCTCGCCTGCGCGGTAACACGCATACCCCGCCTCAGAGTCATGCACGTAAAAGCGACGCAGCAACGTTTCCGTAACAGGTAATAAGACCTGCGAGACAGCGGGCGAGCCGACGGCAAAAAGATCACGGTTTGTCACCCCGAAACAGGCCCATGACGAGCCGGCGAAAACATCCGTGAAGTGATGCGTGATCGCGCCCGCGTGTCCGCGCGGACGGCCATCAGCATCGGCGCACGCAAGCAAAGGAACCCAACGGGCGCGGTTGGGCCCGAAACCGTGGCCGTTTAGGCCCAACATGGCGGTGGCGGAATAACCTTTAAGCGGGGCCTTTTCGTTGAACCGCGTAATCACGGCTTGCGCATTGTCCTGTGAAGTCAGCGCGACCTGACGCAAGGGAAACGCGCTGTCGAACACGCCGATCTGGTTCGGTTCCGGCCAGAGCGCATCGCGAATGCGGGCCCAGCGCGTATTGATATGCGGCGTCGGCAAACGAACATCCCCAAGAGGATCGGCCTGAACACCGAGGCCGACCACGGCGACGGAGTGAGGTTGATTCCGCTCGGCGATATCGACCGCGACACCAAAACTGATCTGCGTGGCGGAACCCGGACGGAAACCGTCGTCCGTGCCACCGCGCCCGACACTCGGGTTATCCGGCCAATAGGAAAACTGCGCGGGTGTGATGCGATATTCTTGCCAATCATTTTTCAGTTCGACCACCTTATGCCAGCGCGAGCCGTCGGCTTCGCCCCACTCAACCCACATTCTCGAGGTCTGAGGATCGCCTTTCGCCCAGAAGCGAGTGACCGCCCAATCGGAAGGAAGATTCTGGCGAAAACCGGAAAGGCACGCCGTATCCCACCCGGTAAGACCGGGTGTTGTAAGCTCCACGCCACTCAGTTCATGCGGGCCAACGACGACGCGCAGCATCGGTCCGACCGGACGATTGGAACTCGGACGCCAAGCCTTGAGGTCTTGGGGAACGAGCAGAGTCCGCGGCGCATCAAGAATCGGCAATTCATCCGGATTAAGCCATGCGTCTTTGGCGCGCACAAGCGGACGGTCAAACGCATAGCCACCGGTTGAAAGAAACGCGCCCCCCTTCTGAAGATAAGAAACGAGGGCTTGGTGTGCGGCAGCAGGAAACGCGTCGCCTGACGGAATAACCAGCAGATCGATTTGCTCGGGGTCAAGAAAACAGCGGTTGGCGATCTGTTCGGGGCTAACCTCGAAAGCGGCATGCCCGGCCGAGGTGAAAGCGGAAACAAGCGTTGCGGGAACAGACGGGCAGGCAGAAGGAGAAACAGGCGCGTCCATGGCGAGCACAGCGATGCGTCCGCGGCCGCTGGGACGAGACGGCAACGCCGCCAGCCACGCCGCTGCGTGACGCGCCTCTGTCGCTTCGCGTTCGCGTCGAACGCCATCGGAACGAGCGGGCAGGAAAGAGGTTGCCGTTTGTCCGACCTCAACCTGCACGTCATCGAACCAAGCGGTACCGCGGCCATTGACGCAAAGGATCGCCACCATTTTAGACGCTCCGGCAGGAACCGTCCCGGTCGACGTGATCGGCCGCCAATCGCCGGTGCCGATAGCCCTTGCGGACGAATCGAAGTAAGCCAAACGTTTCCCGGCCGCGTCGAAAAAATTCAGCGAGACATAGGCCCCCGCCCCGTCACGCACGCCCTCCGTGCGAACCCATGCACCAAGCGTATAAGAATGGGCGAGGGGATTCAACGGCTCGACCGCACGAGAAGCGGTGTACCAATCACGCGGCGCGTCTTCGGCAACGGTCATCTTGAGAGAGGCACACGGCGAATGACAAACAGTCTGGTCGGCCACACACTTCACAGGAGACGCGTGTGACGTCTTCCAGCCGTCCGCCTCCGCAGTGCGTGCGTCAAAAAAATCAAAACCGCCGTTTTCAATCAGGTTCGGCGATGCGCCACAGACGGCGAGAAATGGCAGACACAGCAAGGACACCGATATCCATGGGCGCATAACAAAGCCTTTCAAACCGGAAAAAACGGAGAAACCGACAATAATCTTAACGCATAAAAGGCGTGCGGAGCGCTGAAACGGCGGCTGCGTTTAACGGCCGACCGGGTCGTTGAAATGTCCCATCCACACCCAACAGCTGTTGCACACGCACGACTTGCCACGCCCGCATGTGCCGCAAAAATCGTGATAATCCAAAGGCGCGATTGCCTCCCGCACCCGAGCGAGCATCGCGCGATAATTCGGATCGTCAGTGCCTTTAAAGCCGTCTGAGAACTGTCCCCACCCGCCTTTTTCCAACGGCAAAGCCGCCAGCAGGATTCGGCTTTTTTCGGGTGCCGCCACGTTCACAAGCGCAGCGAAAGGCTGACCCGCGATTTCTTTTCCGAACTGCGTTTCAATCGCGGCTCGCAAGCGTTTCTCCCCATCGGGATCAGGTTGTTTCTGCTCGTCGCAGTTGAAGCCGTAGTGACCGTCGCTATAATGCGGCACATTGAGATCCATCCACAAGATCAGCGCGGTCCATTCATCTTTCGAAAGCGTGATGCCGTTATGCCCTTTTTTCAAAAGCGCCGTCAGCGGACTCGCGATGGCGAAGTAGTCGTTCGTCTTGCTCACACCTGTTTCCTCATATGACTCGATCCACTTGATCTGCTTCCGACTTATCAGATTCGGCCCCGCCTGCGCCCCGATCAGATTCAGCGGTTCTTTGCCGCCTTTTTCCGCCGGCACAAGTCCGTGGCACCGGATGCAGTGACGGTCA
>CAZTDL010000335.1:0-5320 GCA_964612775.1 uncultured Lentisphaeraceae bacterium | reverse complement strand
ATAGTTTCCAGATATCGAAAGCGGTTATAGCAACGCCAAATTTGGGGGCGAGTGATATACCTCCTGCTCCGGATACCGCTTTAATATTTGGATCAGGATCATTCTTGGCCGCCAACGGCTCAACCACGGGCGGTTGGGTTGCAATCGTTCCGGAGCCGACCTCGATGGCATTGCTTGCCTTGGGTGTCGTAGCGCTTGGGTTACGTCGTAAGAATCGCAAGTAAATGAGGCGGCGTTCTATATAACCACACGGTGTGATAAAAGAGCGCTGAATGTATAAAGAACCTCGGAGGAAACTCTGAGGTTCTTTATTTTTTTCGAGAACGTCGCTGAATGCCGGAAAAGCAACGGTTTCAAATATACGGTCTATGCCCTGATATCAAAAGTGAAGGTCCGCAATCGTCCACGTCTTGGTTAACGTATTGCGCGGAACTCGATTACACACACGTTGAGAATGTGGTTTAACGAGTCAACATCCGCAATAGCGGGATTGGTTATACTCGTGGCAACGTTTGACCGTATCTTCTTGGCAAAGCGGGACCCCTGCAATAGACGCCCTTTCGTGTTAAGGATGCGTCATAAAGGCTCTATATTTACCAAAGAAGCCTTCCTCATACTTACTTTAATGCCCGCGCGCGCGGCAACGTGATCGGCTCAATACCCAGATCGCCAAAGGCCTTGTTGATATTCTCCAGATAGGCTTTGGCTTCTTTTGTAGAGCCGTTCTTAATAAGATTACTGAGTTCAACCTGTGCTTCGCTACGGATTGCGGCTCGCTCATTCGTCTGCTTCTCATACTCCTTCAACACCTCAGACACGCTGCGACCCTGTTTGACCAGTTCCAACAATTGGTTCTTGGTGACGGCGACATTCTCTTTGATGTTCGCCGTTCGATCATCGTCATCATCATAAATCACAATCTCGTTAGATAGGGAATTTACAAAGTCCATATCGAGGTCTTTAGAAATCGGCAACGGCGGCACCATTTCTCCCGGCGGGACGCTCATAGCCATGGCTATGAGTCCCTCTGTGGCGGTTTTGTAAGAATGGGGGTGCTTCTGTTGAACAGGCTCGGAGACCTGTGGTCCTGGAACGGGAGCCTGTTGACTTGAAAAGGGAGTGATTCGTGTGGCTTCAGGGATCTCAAGTGTCTGCGAGATAGCGACAGGTGCGCCCTTATTTGATTTGGCAGCAGGCGCCCCTTGATTTACGGGAACAGCCGAAACAGGACCGACCGCAGTGTTTTTTGCATATAGGCTTTGAACTGGTGCAGTCGCTGACACGCGCTTAGTACTCTCGCTCGCGGGAATTTGGGTTTTACCGAACCGCCATACCACTAACCCGGCAATTAAAATGATAACGGAAGCGGCGGCCCACCCGCTCTTTTTGTTCCACGCCGGATTCCACGGTATTTTCGATCCGGAAGAGAATGATTGACCTTCAGTTACGGACACAGGCACACCGCACATTAATCGGATTTGCCTCAGGGCGTCGACCCGATCAACGGCTTGCAGGGAACCCCTTTTAAGAGCCCCCT
Source organism: uncultured Lentisphaeraceae bacterium (assembly GCA_964612775.1). Taxonomy (GTDB): domain Bacteria; phylum Verrucomicrobiota; class Kiritimatiellia; order RFP12; family UBA1067; genus DAOPZC01. The sequence continues at coordinate 3,783 of CAZTDL010000335.1, read as the reverse complement.
CCTTATCGCGTAACGTATAGCAAAACGTTTTCATAGTGAAAACCTCGTAGAGAGCGTTCGCGTCGGCGCATTACTTCTTGAGCGCATTCCAGATCGCACTCTGAAAAACATTGGTCGGTGCAGGTGCCCAGCCTTCTTCAACGGCCTTACGGTAACTCGTTGTACGCAATGGTGTGATACCCAATTTTTGAGCCTGCATCATAATTTTGTTAAAAGGCTCAGGTGAGAGGCTAAGGGATTTAAGAGCATCTAGATCCGCAGGTGTGAGAACCGGCTTAAGTAGGCAATGCTCGAAATTCGAGTTGGCTGCGCCCATAAGATAACCGAAAGCTCGCCATACCTCTTTTTGTGCGCGTTCCTCCAGCGTCGCGTGCGAGACGCCTTCACCACGCAGAGCGGCGATGTTCACTAATGCCCAGCGATTTTCCGGTGCGATCAATAAGGAAGGATACCCTGCCGTGTCACCAATCACCAAAACCGCCGCTGTACCTTTGTTCTCAAGGGATTTCAGAGCTTCTGTAACAGGTTCAACGCCGGGTTTGGTTTGGGAAGTAACCGGTAATCGTAACATTACTCCGATCTGAGTTGCTACAGAATCCATTGCAGGGGCAGAGACACATGTTTGAACATTGAGAAAGAGAATCGACGGACCCTCGACTGGCGCTTGAATGAGACCTCCTGTTTTGGCCAACATATTGGATCGCGCGGCAGGGTCGATGGTTCGGGCTAACTTGACAACTGGAGGTTTTGTGGCGGTTTGAGCGCAGAGTACACCGCAGAGGACAATGGAGAACATCATGGTCATAATCACTGTCTTCATCGTATAGTCCTTTGTAGGGTTAGAAAAGAATCAAAATGGAGGAAAACCCTCATTCGTTGCGTAACGTCGTTCCAAGCATTTCACTGTTGCTTAATTATATCAGAACAGCGTCTGATGGGAATGGGAAATCTGGCGGGATGTGGCGCACGTTAAAAAACAAACGTCGAACAGTCAACATCGAACATTGAACGTCGAACCTGGGGACGGAAAGGGTTCGAAGTTGGAAGTTGGATATTCAGCGTTCGAATTATTTTGAGATCTTGTTCGCGTGAATCCGAATGCGCACCGCGCCCGTCCGCGCTCATTTGCGAAGCGGCCCGCGTGGAAGAAAGGCGAACGTCGAACAGTCAACATCGAACGTTGAACCTCGAACCTGGGGACGGAAAGGGTTCGAAGTTGGATGAAATGCAGCGGGTCTGTAGAGACGGTGCGACCCCGCACCGTCTGAGGGCGGAGAATCGCGTGCGCACGTGACGCGGCAAAAATAACACGGTGCGGCGCGGGGTCGCGCCCGCACCACAGACAACGGACGGAAGCATGCGAACATCCAACAGTCAACATCGAACGCTGAACGTCGAACCGGGGGACGGAAAGGGTTCGAAGTTGGAGGTTCAATGTTCGATGTTCAGCGTTCGAATTGCTGACAGGCCTCTGCGGTTGGATCGGGCCTGCGCCTCAGAACTTCTTGTGGAAGGTGCGGTGAATGACGTCGAGCTGCTGTTCCCGCGTGAGTTTGATGAAGTTCACGGCGTAGCCGGACACGCGGATCGTGAGCTGCGGGTATTTCTCGGGATGGTCCATCGCATCCAACAAGAGCTCGCGGTCGAGTACGTTGACATTGATGTGGTGGCCCTTTTCTTTGAAGTACCCGTCCAGCAGGTCTACGAGATTCGCGACGCGCTCGGGCTCTTCGCGACCCAAGGCGGCCGGAACGATCGAGAAGGTGTAGGAGATGCCGTCCTCGCTGTGGTCATAGGGCAATTGGGCCACGGATTTCATCGAGGCGATGCAGCCGTGCGAGTCGCGGCCGTGCATCGGGTTCGCGCCGGGCGCGAAGGGCTCGCCTTTCTTGCGGCCGTCGGGCGTGGAGCCGGTCTTCTTGCCGTAAACCACGTTTGAGGTGATGGTGAGAATCGACAGCGTGGGTTTGGCGTGGCGGTAGGTGCGGTGCTTGGAGAGCCGCCCCATGAAGGTCTTGACCACCTCGACCGCGATCTCGTCCACGCGCGGGTCATTGTTGCCGAACTTCGGGAAGTCGCCCTCGATCTCGAAATCCACGGCCAGACCGCGCGCGTCGCGGATGGGCTTGACCTTGGCGTATTTGATGGCCGAAAAGCCGTCCGCCACCACGGAGAGACCCGCGATCCCGCAGGCCGCCGTGCGGAACACGTCCTCGTCGTGCAAGGCCATCTGAACCCGTTCGTAACAGTACTTGTCATGCATGTAGTGAATGACGTTGAGCGTGTTGATGTAGAGCCGCGAGAGCCAACGGCAGATCTGGTCGAACTTGCGGACGATCTCGTCATAGTCGAGATACTCGGAGGTGACGGGCGCCATCTCGGGGCCGACCTGCTGTCCGGTGATCTCGTCCTTGCCGCCGTTGATGCAGTAGAGCAGGGCTTTTGCGAGGTTGGCGCGCGCGCCGAAGAACTGCATCTGCTTGCCGATGCGCATGGCCGAGACGCAGCAGGCGATGCCGTAGTCGTCGCCGAACTTCTCGCGCATCAGCTCGTCATTCTCGTACTGGATCGAGGAAGTCGCGATCGAGAGCTTGGCGGTAAAGCGTTTGAAAGCTTCGGGCAGGCGCGCGCTCCACAGCACGGTCATGTTCGGCTCGGGCGCCGGACCGAGGTTGATGAGCGTGTGCATGAAACGGTAGGTCATCTTGGTGACCATGTGGCGTCCGTCCACACCGATACCGCCGAGCGACTCCGTGATCCACGTGGGGTCGCCCGAGAAAAGCGAGTCGTAGTTAGGCGTGCGCAGGAAACGCACGAGCCGCAGCTTCATCACGAAGTGGTCGACAAATTCTTGGATCTGTTCTTCGGTGTAGCGCCCTTCGGCCAGGTCACGCTCGGCGTAGATGTCGAGGAAGGTGGAGATGCGGCCGATCGACATGGCCGCGCCGTTCTGTTCCTTGATGGCGGCGAGATAGGCGAAATAGAGCCACTGGATCGCCTCTTTCGTGTCTTTCGCGGGTTGGGAGATGTCACACCCGTAGGCGGTGGCCATGGCTTTCAGCTCTTGGAGCGCGCGGATCTGCTCGGAGATTTCCTCGCGCAGCTGGATGGCCTCGAGATCCATGGCGTCGAACACGTGGCGGCTTTTGGCGGATTCCTTGTGGGCGATCAGAAAATCGATGCCGTAAAGCGGCAGACGGCGATAGTCGCCGATGATGCGCCCGCGGCCGTAGGCGTCGGGCAGGCCGGTGATGATGCCGGTGTGGCGGGCGAGCTTCATCTCTTCCGAATAGGCGTCGAACACGCCGTCGTTGTGGGTCTTGCGGTACTTGAAGACATTTTCGATCTCGGAAGGGAGTTCGCGGTTGTAGGCTTTGAGCGAGGACTCGACCATGCGGATGCCGCCGAAGGGCATGATGGCGCGTTTGAGGGGCGCGTCGGTCTGGATGCCGACGATCTGTTCGAGATCGCGGTCGATGAAGCCGGGCGCGTGTGAGGTGATGGTGGAGATGCGCGTGCTGTCGATGTCGAGAACCCCGCCGCGGTCGCGCTCCTGACGCATGAGGTCTTGGACTTTCGCCCACAGTGCGCGGGTTCGCGCGGTGGGCGCCGCGAGGAACGTGTCGTCACCGTCATACGGGGTATAATGGGTGACGATATACTCGCGCACGTTGATGTTGATCCGCCAAATATCCTGTGAAAGCGACATGGCTTTTCCCCTTTCGAAGGAGACGGTGCGGGAGGCATCGTTGGAGGGACATGGTGCGCCTGGCGGGGATCGAA
>CAZTDL010000334.1:0-5344 GCA_964612775.1 uncultured Lentisphaeraceae bacterium | reverse complement strand
AGAGCAACAGCCAAAGCGCCTCTTGGAAAAAGCGGGGACGGTCGCAGTAGGAGGTCGTGCAGTTGTAAATGCGCGCATGTTTGCGCAGGATCGGGTCACCTCCGAACTGCATGGCTCGCTGACTGCCCAGCACCCGCCGCTGTTTCATGGCCTTTTCACAGATGGCCAACAGGTCTTCCACTTCGATGCCCTTCGCCGCGAAGTGGCGTCGATGCATGTCTATGACGCGCTCAACGGCTTCTTCAAAGGTTTCACGACGCATTTTTTCAGGAATATACCGGCTGTATTTAGATGTGAAAACATAGTTTTTAAGCGATTCAATACTCATGTCATGCCCTCTGGATAAAAAAAGCGTAAACGATAGAAGCTCACACGCTATTGTGATTCAATTGCCCCATCAAACAGTGTCTATATATAGTGGTTGGCGGGTTTGATGTCCACCATATTTTGTGGTTTTATGTAAGTTGTTGCGGTTCAAGGGAATCGGCCGAATCATTTTCGGCTTCCGTCCCCGCAGGGCGGGCGGGTATACTGAAGCCATGACGGAAAAGAGGACGAATAGCGGGGTTCGGGGAAGATTGGCGCCCAGCCCGACCGGGGCGCTTCATCTCGGGAATGCCCGAACCTTTATGATCGCCTGGTTACGGGTGCGCAGCCGCGGCGGCCGCATGGTCATGCGCATGGAAGATCTGGATCACCCCAAAAACAAACCGGGTGCGGCCAAGGCCGCGCTGGACGATCTGCGTTGGTTGGGGTTCGACTGGGACGAGGGCCCGGATGTCGGCGGCCCGTGTGCGCCTTATACGCAAACGGAGCGTACGGCTTTTTACGCGCACGCGTTGGAAACGCTGAAGGCCGAAGGAAAGGTCTATCCCTGCATTTGTTCGCGGCGTGATGTGGAGACGGGCCAGTCGGCACCGCATAGCGAGGACGGACTCTATTATCCGGGAAGTTGCCGCGGTCTGTTTGCTGATTATGAGGAGGCCCGCAAGGTGCTGCCGCCGGGGCGTCTGCCCGCGTGGCGTTTTCGTGTGCCCGAGGGTGCGGCTGTCCGCTTTGAGGATGAGTTTTACGGGCGGTACGAACAGACTGTCTCGGCGCTGAGCGGCGATTTTGTGTTGGCGCGCGACCCGCAGGGCGCGGGCTATATGCTGGCGGTGGTGGTGGACGATGCGGCCATGGGGGTTACGGAAGTCGTTCGGGGCGACGATCTCCTGCCGGCGACGCCTCGCCAATTATTACTGTATGACGCGTTGGGACTGCCTCCGCCCGTATTTGTGCATGTGCCGCTCGTGGTGAGCGAAGAAGGCCGTCGCTTGGCGAAACGTCACGGCGACACGCGTGTCTGCGCGTTTCGCAAGGCGGGGGTGCCGCCAGAAAAAATCATCGGCCTGTTGGCTTGGTGGTGCGGCTGGGCGGCGTGGGGCGAATGCCTGACGCTGCGCGAATTGTTGCCGCGGTTCGATATGCGGACCTTGCCGCATGTGCCGGCCGTTCTCACCGAGAAGGTCCGGACGGCGTTAGGCGTCAGAAATGAATGAGGGGCGTTTTTCAGACGCGTGATCGCACGCCGCCTTGATAACGAACATGTGGAACAGGGGAGGTCGCGGTGAATGATTATCATGCGGGCGAGTCTCGGTATGCGGAAATGAAGTATCGCACGTGCGAGCGGAGCGGCTTGAAGCTGTCCGCGCTCGGGTTGGGGCTGTGGCATGGCTTTGGGTCCGAATCGGACCACGATGACTGCTTTCGGCTGGTCTCGACCGCGTTCGATCTCGGAATCACGCATTTCGATTTGGCCGACAACTATGGGCCGCCTCCGGGCGCGGCGGAGAGCCTGTTCGGGTCGGTGCTCGCGCGCGAGTTCCAGCCCTATCGCGATGAGTTGGTGGTGGCGACCAAGTCGGGACATGCGATGTGGCCGGGCCCTTACGGCGATTGGGGCAGTCGCAAACACCTGATGGCCGGACTTGACCGGAGCCTGCAGCGGCTGAGGCTGGGCTACGTGGACATCTTTTATCATCACCGTCCGGATCCCGATACGCCGTTGGAGGAAACCGTTCTCGCCTTGTCCGACATTGTGAAACAGGGTAAGGCGCTCTATATCGGGCTTTCCAAATATCCCGCCGAATTGCTGCGTCAGGCCGTCGCCTTGCTGGCGGAACAGCACGTGCCGTGCGTGGCGCATCAGGTCCGCTACAATCTGTTGGACCGTACGGAAGCGGAACGGGAGCAGCTTCCCGCAGCCGAGGCCTCCGGCCTCGGTTCGGTCGTGTTCTCTCCATTGGCGCAGGGCGTGCTGACCAACAAATACGCGCAGGGCGTGCCGGACGATTCGCGCGCGGCCAAGGGCAGCCCCTTGATTGGCCGTTACCTGCACGACGGGGGCCTAGCCTATGCGAAGCGTGTGCAGTCGGTGGCTCATGCGCGCGGGCAGACAGCCGCGCAGACTTCGCTCGCATGGGTGCTGCGCGATACGCGTGTGACTTCGGCATTGATCGGCGCCAGCCGTGCCGAACAGATCCGTGAGAACGTCGCGGCGTTGGGGAAGATGACGTTGAGCGAACAGGAGTTGCGCGCCCTGACATGAACGGGATGCCTCGGCCTGTCGGCCGTTTTATGACACTTTTTTGTTAAAGACAACTTTAGTCCGTGTGCGGTAAAATAGACGCCAATGAAAGAAAGTAATAAAGAGAAAATCGCGATTCAGTATCTGTTTGAATCCGAACCGGACCACGCGTGGACGGTCAAAGACATCAACCGCACGCTCGGTTTCCGCGGAAAGCAAATTAAACGCCTGAAAGAGCTGCTCCAAGAGATGGTTCGTGACGGTGAAATTGTGCAGATTCGCAAGGGGGATGCTTACACGCTGGGCAAGCAGGCCGATCTTGTGACCGGCCCGTTGCGCATGGTGCGCAACGGCGCGGGCAATGTGACGGAGAAAGAAACGGGTAAGACCATCTGGATTGAATCGGAAGATCTGGGGACCGCGTTGCCCTATGACATCGTGACGATCCGCCTCTATCGGAGCGACGGTGAATCCAAGGGCAAAGTCATCAAAATTGTTGAGCGTTCGCCGCGTGATATAGTCGGCACGCTTATGAGCACAGGCAAGTTCCTGTATGTCGTGCCGTTGAATCCGGTCTATCGCAAAGATTTCTATGTGCCGTCTGCCAACAACGCTCAGCCCGGTGATCGCGTGGTGGTGAGGTTCACGGCTTGGGAAAACCGCTACGTGGCGCCCGAGGGCGAGATTGTGGATGTGATCGGTCCGGCCGATCAGCCGTCGCTCGACACGTTGGTCGTGATGAAGCAGTTTGACCTGCCGGAGGCGTTTCCTTCGCAGGTGATCGATGAGGCGGAAAAGGTCGCGCAACGTCTGACGCGGCCCGGTAACCGCGAAGACATCCGCGATAAATATATCATCACGGTCGATCCGGCCACGGCGCGCGATTTCGACGATGCGGTTTCTTTGGAGACCGATGAAAAAGGCAACCGCGTGTTGGGCGTGCATATCGCGGACGTCAGCCACTTTGTGCGGCCTGATTCGGCGCTCGATGAAGAGGCCCGTCAGCGTGGTACGAGCGTGTATCTGGTGGATAAAGTGATTCCGATGCTGCCGGAGCAACTCTCCAACGGCGTGTGCAGTTTGCGGCCGGACGAGGATCGCCTGACTTTCTCGGCGTTTATGACCTTCGATGCCTCCGGACGTATGATCGCGCGGCGTTTCGCCAAGACGCGCATTCGCTCGAAGCTGCGTCTGAATTATGAGCAGGCGATGGCGATCATCACGGACAAAGTGCCGGAAGGCCTTGCGGTGGTGCCGTCGGAAGCGCGTAAGGTCCTTAAGGAGACCCTGAACCTTTCCATGCAGATGCGCGCGCGGCGTTTCTCGATGGCGGCGTTGGATCTGGAGGTTCCCGAGGTCGAGGTTGTGCTGGACGAGCAGTCGCGCATGACGGGCATGCTGGTGCGTCCGTACGACGAGTCGCATCAGCTGATCGAGGAGTGTATGGTGGCGGCCAACGAGGCGGTCGCGACGGAGCTGTGGACGCGCGGCATCAAAATACTGGCGCGTTTGCATGAGCCGCCGGATGAAGAGAAACTGGAGGAGTTGCAAGCCAATCTGGTAATGCTCGGTTTTCATCCCGGCAACCTCGCCGATCCCAAGAACCTTGCGAAATTCCTTAAGGAAACGCAGGATCATCCGTTGCGGTATCATGCGCACACGATGGTGTTGCGCAGTATGAAGCGCGCGCTTTATTCGGCCGAGAAAATCGGGCATTTTGGCTTGGCCAAAGACTATTACGCGCATTTCACCTCGCCGATCCGGCGCTACCCGGATCTTGTTCTGCACCGCCAGCTCGCCGACTATCTTGATGGCAAGGGCGGCAAAATGCCTCAGAACTATCTGATGCAGACGGCCTTCTTGGCCACCGAGCGCGAACAGGTGGCGGATGACGCTTCGCGGCAGCTGATCGAGATTAAGAAATTCCGCTTCTTACAGCAGCAGCTCGACGAGAAGAAACCGATCGAATACCGCGCGGTGGTTGCCAAGTGCACGAACTACGGTGTTTTCATCGATATACCCAATCTGGCGATGGGCGGCATGATTCACATTTCCAACCTCTCCAAACAGTTCGTGCGTTTTAACCCGGCGAACGAGTCGTTGAGCGCGGGGACAACGATCTATCGCGTTGGCACCGTGGTGCAGGTACAGGTGGCGACCGTGGATTTCAATCAGCGCCGGGCCGACTTCATGCTGGTCGGCGGAGATGTCCAAATGAACGGGGACGGACCGCGGCGGCAAGAAGAGCGGAATTCAGGAGCAGGGAGTCGCGGACGGAAAGCGGGAGAGGAACGGTCGCGCTCAAAGCAGGCCGGTTCAAGGTCCGATGGCAGAAGCTCGAGACCGGCCGGTTCCGTCGCTGCGAAAAAGGCCGATAGGAGAGGCGCGGGGCCTTCTTCCGATCGGGGGCAGAGACCAGGCGAATGCGCCCAACCGCCGCGTTCAAACGCCGGTGGCGGACGTTCGTCAGGGCACGGTCCGCGTCGCGGCACGGGCAAACGGCGACCCCGGTAAGCGAGATTTCCGTACACCTCGAATGAACGTGTTTGCCGCAAGGCCCCTCGCGTGAGCGTGGGGCCTTGCTGTCGGTGCGTCGCCGGAGTTCGCGTAGCGCCTCGGCCTCGCCGTTGAGCGCCCGGAGGCTTCCCCCGCGGTTTTTCAAGATCGGAGAGCGCGAGGGACGGCGAACGCCGCGTTCTTCGCCTGCCGTCGCATCACATCGCCGTTGCGCGTTCTTCGATGTCGGCCCAGCGGGTGAAGGCGGCTTCAAGCTCT
>CAZTDL010000333.1:0-5377 GCA_964612775.1 uncultured Lentisphaeraceae bacterium | reverse complement strand
CGGCGACATAATCCGCGCGGCGGTTCTGATAATCCAGATAGTAGGCGTGTTCCCATACATCGATGGTCAACAGCGGTTTCAGGCCTTTGGAGCGCGGCGAATTCGCGTTGCCGGTTTTGACGACCTTGAGTATTGCGCCATCCAGCACAAGCCACGCCCAGCCGCTGCCGAACTGGGTTGTCGCCGCAGTCGCCAACTCCTTCTTGCAGGCGTCGAGGGTTCCAAAGGCGTCCTCGATCTTCTTTTTCAGCGCATCAGGCGGTTCTCCTCCGCCCGAAGGACTCAGACTCTTCCAGAAGAACGCGTGATTCCAAGCTTGAGACGCATTGTTGAAGAGTGCCGCCTTATCGATTTTGCCTGCGGTCTCGCTGATCACCGTTTCCAGCGTCTGGCCCGCATACGCCGTTCCCTCAATCAGTTTGTTCAGATTATCAACATACCCCTTGTGATGCTTGCCGTAGTGGAACTCGATCGTCCGTGCGGAAATCACAGGCTCCAGCGCATTCTCCGCGAATGGCAGAGACGGCAGGACGTGCGCAACACTTTTTTTCATCGTATCCATACTCATCATCGTTCCTCCCCATTAACCCAACAGCCCGATGACTAACGATGTTCCCTCGGGCGTCATAACGAACCACTCATTCCTTCTGAAACAATGCCTGTTCCGTCGCGGCTACTCGGTTTTCTTCAGTTTTTTGCCGCAGGCGCATTTGCCAGTTTTGTCCGCGATCATGGGGCATCCATCAGGACAGACATACTTGCCTTTTGTGCTCACGGTCTTAACCTCTTTGCCGCAGCCGCACTTGCCATCCTTCATGCCAGCAGCATTACAGGTGCAGGCCGCGTCGCAGGCACACACCATCGCGTTGCCATCTTTCACGCCCAGCACATGCCTCTCCTTCATTTCCTTCTCGCACATGCCGCACTTCCCGGCGTTCATGGCTAGGGTGTGACAGTGCGGACACACAAAGGCCGACTGCGTCACAGCCGCCTTCTTTTCCGCGACAGTCTCTGTTTTCTCTTCCGCTGACACGCGAAGCGCTCCGCCCATTAGACCGAAGCAACAAACTGCGACTACCAGACTCGCTGACTTACTCATCTTCTCATCTCCTCGTTTGTTGGTATTTGAACACTTACCGTAATCGTAGCACTCTTTATATGTCATAAATTTAAACCGTTTGACGCGTCACGCAAATGGGGTGTAACCCTACCGCCACAGGATCACAACGGACCTCTACGCAAGACTTGGCGGAACCTTCTTAATATGGGGTGTTCACCTTATAGCAGATCGTTTTATAAGGGGTTATTTTAATGACCACACAAGACATTCTTGAGACGTGATCGAGACGATTCTGCGAGGAACTCAACAGAAAGACGATGAGAACAAGGAACCATCCATGAAAGCAACCGTTGACGCGAGCCTCTGTGTCGGGTGCGGTCTCTGCACGGAGATATGCCCTGACATTTTCATAATGGAGAACGATAAAGCCGCCGTAAAAGCTGATCCCGTCACACCACGTGCGATAACGGACTGCCGTGATGCGAAAGAACAATGTCCGGTAAATGCGATAGCCATCGCGGAGTAGGAACAAATCAATGAGTGTTTCATTTTCTGACATCTATCCACTGTTGCTCGCGACCATGCCTTTGACAGGGCTGTTGGGTTCCCTGAAGGCAGCTGACAAACCGGATATTGCACCACCTGTGTCGGCGATCGTGTTGCAACTGCCGCCGCTCCCTTACGCTCAGGAGGCGCTGGAACCTTTTATTTCCGCCAAAACGATGAGTTTCCACTATGGCAAACATCATCAGGGATATGTAAATAACCTGAACAAGTTAGTGTTCGGAACGTCTTTTGATGGGCGACCTTTAGAGGAAACGATCCGGAAAACGGTGAACGTGGTTGATCAGGCTGCGGTTTTCAACAACGCGGCCCAAGTCTGGAACCACACCTTTTTCTGGCACAGCATGAAACCTGGCGGAGGCGGCCAGCCGACCGGGCGGCTCTTGGACATGATTGTCGAAACCTTCGGCACCTTCGACGCTTTCAAAAACGCTTTCGCGACCGCAGCTGTCGGACAGTTTGGCAGCGGTTGGGTCTGGCTGGTGCAAGAAGACGGGAAATTGAAGATCGTCAAGACGTACAACGCCGATACGCCGATCGCGCACGGGCAAACCGCGCTCTTGACGTGTGACGTCTGGGAGCACGCCTACTATCTCGATTACCAGAACCGCCGCAAAGACTTCGTTCAGGCGTTTCTTGATCGCTTGGCGAATTGGGAATTTGCCGCCTCGCAACTGAAGTAATGCCGAATCCGATCCGGGCCCTCGGCCAGAACAAGAAAGAAGCAGGTGGAGAATGAAAGGGAACACCACAGTACTCGCGGTTTTGAATGACTTGTTGGCCAATGCTCTGTCATGAAGGTGGGCCGAAGACCTGACTCCGACCTGTTAGGACTTTCCTCTTGGGTGAACCTCGAATAGGGGCCCCCGGAGGTTAGTCGCCACCGTCCTCGTTAGCATTGCCGCCTCCCACAGCGTCAGCCGCCTCTTCCAACGGGTTCAGATAATGACGCCATGTCGATGACAAAGCGGTACTTCACGTCGTTCCGCACCATGCGGTCATAGGCCTCATTGACTTTTTTGATGGGGATGAGTTCGATGTCGGCCGTAATGTTGTGCTTGCCGCAGAAATCCAACATCTCCTGAGTTTCTTTGATGCCGCCGATGAGGGAGCCGCTGAAATTGTGCCGGCCGAAGACCAGGTTGCCGACTTGGACCGAAAGCGGCGCGGCGGGTACGCCGACCTGCGTAAGGGTGCCGTCACGTTTCAGTAGAACCAGGTAGGCATTGATGTCGTGTTGCGCGGCCACGGCGTCGAGGATGAAATGAAAGCTGTTGACGTGTTTCCGCATCTCATCTTCTTGATTGGAATTGACGACCTCATCCGCGCCGAGCCGAAAAGCATCCTCCATCTTGTTCGGCGAATGGGTGAAGACCACCACATGCGCACCGAGTGCCTTGGCCAGTTTCACGCCCATGTGCCCAAGTCCGCCGATTCCAACGATCCCGACTTTCTGGCCTTTGACCACGTTGTTGTGGCGTAAAGGGGAATAGGTGGTGATGCCGGCACACAGGAGCGGGGCGGCGGCGGAGAGATCGAGATTCTTCGGAATTCGCAGCACGAAGGCTTCATCCACGATGATGCTGTCGGAATATCCGCCGTAGGTCATTCCGCCAGAGTGGATGTCCGGAGAGTTGTACGTGAAGACCGGCCCCTTTTCGCAGAACTGCTCGAGGTCCTCCTTGCAGTTTTCGCAAACGCGGCAGGAATCCACCAGACAGCCGACGCCGACGGTGTCGCCCGTTTTGAATTTCGCAACCTGCGCGCCGACTTGGGTGACGCGGCCGATGATTTCATGGCCGGGCACGCACGGGTAGGTGGTGCCGTGCCATTCGTCGCGAGCGGTATGCACATCCGAATGACAGATGCCGCAATAGAGAATCTTGATCTGCACATCGCGCGCCCCGGGATCGCGTCGTTGGATGGTGAAAGGCGCCAGCGGCGCTGCGGCGCTTTGCGCCGCGTAAGCATTTGTTTTCATAAATCGTTCTTCTAATGGGCTTGCCCGTTTTAACGGTCTATGCCGACGCGTTGATCGAAGCGACGCGGATGAGTTTTTTGTTTACGAACTCCTGGATGCCGGCGCTGGAAAGTTCGTGTCCGTAACCGGAGTTCTTGATGCCTCCGAACGGCAGGTCCGCCGCCGTCCACGTCGGGTGATTGATGAACACCATGCCCGTGTTGATGCGGCTTGCCACGCGTTTGCCGCGTGCGACATTGCGGGTGAAGACCGAGCCGCCAAGCCCGAAGTCCGAGTCGTTGGCGAGCGCCACGGCCTCGTCCTCGTTTTTGACCCGGAAGAAAAGCGCAACCGGACCGAAGAATTCTTCGCGGAAGGCGGGATTGCCGGGTTTGATGTCGGTCAGAATCGTCGGCTGCATAAAAGAGCCAGGACGGTCGATGCGTTTGCCGCCCATGACCAGCTTTGCGCCTTTGGCGACGGCCTGTTTGATCTGATCCAGCAGTTTGACCAAGGCCGCTTCCGTGGATAGGGGACCGAGCGTGGTCGCCGGGTCCAACGGGTCTCCCGGCGTGAAGGCCGCCAGAGCGTTTTGGAATTTTTCGAGAAAACGGTCGGCCAGCTTTTCAACGACGATAAACCGCTTCCCCGCAACACAGCATTGGCCCATGTTGTTCATCTTGGCCCAGACGGCCCACTTGACCGTCTGGTCGAGGTCGGCGTCCTCAAGCACGATGAAGGCATCGCTGCCGCCCAGTTCCATCGTCGATTTCTTAAGGTTTCGGCCTGCCCGCGCGGCCACGCTTTTCCCGGCCTCCGCGCTGCCGGTCAGCGCCACGCCCCTGATCCGGGGATCGTCGATCACGCGGCCTACCTGATCATACGAAATGGGCAGGTTGGTGTAGGCGCCTGCCGGTGCGCCGGCCTCGCGCCACAGTTTTTCGAACGCGATCGCGCATTGCGGAACACACCCGGCGTGCTTCACCATGACGACATTGCCCGCCATCAGATTGGGCGCGGCGAAGCGTGCGAGCTGGTAGTAGGGGAAGTTCCAGGGCTGGACGCCGAAAAGCACGCCGAAGGGTGCGTTTTCGACCACGGCCTGCCCCGAGCTTGGCTTGAGACGTTGGGGGGCGAGAAAGCGCTCGGCGTTTTTGGCATAGTAGTCGATGATGTCCGCGCTGAGCATCACTTCGCCTCTTGCCTCGCCGATGAGTTTTCCCATTTCGAGTGTCGCCAGCCGGGCGAACGCCTCCGCCTGCGTGCGCAGGAGGGCTGCGGCTTTTCCCGCGACGGTCGCCCGTTCGGCGAATGTCGCACGACGCCAGATCTCGAAGCCAGCCTCAGCGGTTGCAAGCGATTTATCAAGTTGCTTGTCGGTCAGCTCCTTGAATGATCGAAGGATCTTTCCGTTGTACGGGTTGACACTTTGGTAACTCATAAATTCGTCCTTACGCCTGTCGGCGCTTTATTTTTTCACGGCCATCTGCGTGGGTTTCCTCAGATTGGCCTCGACATAGATGAGGACATCCACCGTGTTGCCGATCAAACTCTGATCGGCCGCGACGTTGTAATCACGCCGGTCCAGCGCAACCGAGATCTCCCAACCCGAGATCGTGGCTCCGTTCATGCCCGGGCCAAACCCCCGCGACACGATCTTGAGCTCGACTTCCTTTTTCACATTCTTGATCGTGAGATCGCCCGTGACGGCATAGGTGTCGCTGCCCGTGCGTTTCCAGTCCTTGCTCTTGAAAGTCATGGTCGGAAAAGCGGCGACGGCAAAGAAATTCGTG
>CAZTDL010000332.1:0-5386 GCA_964612775.1 uncultured Lentisphaeraceae bacterium | reverse complement strand
CCCAGCGCATCTTTGATCTTGAGGTCGATCTTGGGACCGTAGAAAGCGCCTCCCCCCACGTCCACCTGATACGCGATGTCCTCGGCCTTGAGCGCACTCTCGAGCGACCGTGTGGCCTGTTCCCACCGTTCGGGTAAACCGACCGCCTTCTCTGGACGCGTAGAAAGATAAGCGGTGATGTCGTTGAAACCGAAACGCCGCAGAATACGCAACGCGAAGTTTACCGTGAAACGGATTTCACTCTCAATCTGCTCGGGCGTGCAAAAGATGTGCGCATCGTCTTGGGTGAAGCCGCGTACGCGCAGCAGCCCATGGCGTACGCCCTCTTTCTCATAACGATACACGGTGCCCATCTCGGCCCAACGGAGCGGCAGGTCGCGATACGAATAACGGCGAGTCTTGTAAATCTGAATGTGGAACGGGCAGTTCATGGGCTTCACGTAGTACTGCTCGACCGTGGTGTGAGAACCCTCGCCCTCGGTGACGTTCATACAGGGAAACATGCTGTCGCGGTAGAATCCCAGATGCCCCGAGGTTTCCCACAGCTTGGCGCGGCCCACATGGGGCGTAAAAACCATCTCATAGCCCGAACGGAAATGCTCGCGCCGCCAATACTCTTCGATGGCCACGCGTACGCGCGCGCCCTTCGGATGCCAGTGCACCAATCCGGGGCCCACGTCTTCACTGATGCTGAACAGCTCGAGTTCTTTACCCAGTTTGCGATGGTCACGCTTCTTCGCCTCTTCGATGCGGGCCAATGCGGCGTCAAGCGCCTCTTTCGACACATCGGCCATTCCGTACAGCCGCTGCAGCATCGCATTCTTCTCGTCGCCGCGATAATAAGAGCCGGCCACGGCCATGAGCTTCACCGCGCCGATGTCGGAAGTCTTAGCCACATGGGGGCCGCGGCACAGATCCGTGAAATCGCCGCAGGTGTACAGCGAAACGGTCTCGCCTTCCGGGATGTCTGCGAGGCGTTCAAGCTTGTGTTTCTGGTTTGCGAAAATCGTCGTCGCTTCGGCACGTGATACTTCTTGGCGCACGAAGGGTAGATCGGCTTTGATGATCGCGTTGATTTCCGCCTCGATCTTCGGGAAATCTTCCGGCGCGAGCCGGTGCTCCATATCGAAATCGTAATAGAACCCATCCTCCGTGGAAGGGCCAATATCCAACTTAACGTTCTCGTATAACCTGCAAATCGCCGCAGCCATCACATGGGCGGCGCTATGACGCATAACTTCTATCGCTTCCACAAAAACCTCCAAACCGGGGAGCCTACAAACGCCCGCCGGAAAATCAACCAAACAGTTAGGGCAGAGTGTCCCGAATCCGGTGCCGGATGTCAAGCGCCGCGTGTCGGAGACGGAGGCAAAACGAAGGTGATACCCAAAACGCGTGAGCCTCTGTTTCGTCTAGCACAAGGGAGGCTATAATGCTAAATTCAACAACGTACGTCAGAACGCGTGAGAACACTGCCGACGTGCGGTTGTCCTCGCCTGTTCGTTTTTAAGGTCACAGGCATATCCAATGAGCCCGATGAAGTCAAAAAAATCCACCAAGATTGCCGTTTCGCAGTCTGTGAAAACTGAAAAATACGTTTCTAATAAATTGCCAAAGGGCACCCCAAAGGCGATAAAGAGCCAAAAAACGCCTAAGGCGTCGAGTGTGCGCGAGATGTCGCCTGCCTATGGACCGTCCGTTAAACTCAGGTTCATTGATCTTTTCTGTGGTATCGGCGGGTTCCGCATCGGGTTTGAACGTGCCGGTTGCCAGTGTGTCTTTTCGAGCGACTGGGATAAATATTCTCAGATAACCTACAAGGCTAACTTCAACGAAGAGCCACAAGGTGATATTCACGCTGTTACAATCGCAGATATTCCTTCTCACGACATTTTGTGCGGCGGTTTCCCATGCCAGCCGTTCAGCCTCGCCGGCGTTTCGAAGAAAAATAGTCTTGGGAGAAAGCACGGTTTTGATGACGAGAAACAGGGCAACCTGTTTTTTTCAATTGCCGATATTTTAGACTTTCACCGTCCGGTTGCTTTTGTCCTTGAGAACGTCAAGAACCTCAAGAGCCATGACGGGGGGAAGACCTTCGACATCATCTATCGCACGCTGACCGAATCATTGGGATACGACGTACACTACAAGATCATCGACGCCAAATCCGTGGTGCCACAGCACCGTGAACGCGTGTTTTTAGTTGGTTTTCGGGAGAAGCGGTATTTCGAGTTTCCCGAGTTTCCCGCAGTGGGGCCACGGCTATCTACTATTCTTGAAGCTAGGCCCGACCCGAGATATACGCTCACTGAGCATCTCTGGCAGTATCTTCAGGACTATGCCGCTAAACACCGAGCCGCCGGAAACGGGTTTGGGTTCAGCCTTGTCACAGGCAACGATACGGCGCGCACATTAAGCGCCCGCTATCATAAAGATGGTTCGGAGATCCTGATCGCGCAGGAGGGTAATATTCCTCGGCGGCTTACACCGCGGGAGTGCGCAAGACTCATGGGGTATCCGGAGGATTTTAAAATCGTTGTTTCGGACACTCAGGCCTATCGGCAGTTCGGAAACTCGATTGTTGTTCCGGTTGTCGAGCGAATCGCAAAAGCCGTTTGTGAAACGCTAGCGCGGCCTGCTGAAGAGGTCCCCCCTTTGGTTTTACGAGAGAGCAAAAAGACCGACGAGGCCATCATTCTTGCCCCAAGGAAACATACAAGGTACTCCCTTCCGAAGCCGGTGCTTCAAGCCAATGAGAGGTCTGAATGAACGCAAAGCTGTTGCTGCAGTTTCTTAACGATTCTGCTTGGGACGCGCCGTTCTTCAAGCGATTGGCAAATAATGACACGGGAAACGCGCCGGGCCACCAAGGCGGCGTTGTCATTCCCAAAGTGCTTCGCTACTATTTCCCGGAACTCGACGAGGATATCGCCTCAGCAGTGGCACCGACAGTGGATCGTCATCTGATCGCGGAAATGTTCATTCCCGGCCAACAGGTCGGTAGTGACATTGTGCGTTATCAGATTCAGACGTGGAAGGGTACGCGGGGTGCGGAGAGCCGGATCACAGGCAATCTCGGGCCGATCCGGAACAAGGCGCACGGCGGCGACCTTCTCATCATGCAGCGCAGTCGAGACAGCTTGGACGTCTACCGGCTGCTGCTTGTTCGGCAATCGGACGCGGCCTTCGTACAACTCGAAAATATGACGTCGGGAAATAATTGGGGTGTGCTTTATTCCGATGCAGCGCCCATTTCGCAGGAAGAACTGGTCGACGCCAGAAAGGCGATGCTTGAAGAAGCCGCGCATCCTTTCGTGACAGTCCGTGATAACATCCCCCGCGTCGCGACATCCCGCGCCGCGATCGCGCGTGACACGGCGTTCCGCGAGACCCTGCTTTCGCAGTATCAGCGACGCTACGCCGTCAGCGGCATCGCTTTAGCGACGCAAACGGTTGCCGAGGTTCAGGCGGCCCACGTGGTTGGACTCGGTCGCGGAGGCGCTGACGAGCCGCGAAACGGTTTCACGCTCACGGGAACACTGCACTGGGCGTTCGACAAAGGCTTGTTCGGCGTCAGCGATACGCGTCGAATCATCGTGCCTCAGCGCGTGCGTTCCATGCCTGCAAACGAATGGCTGGTCCAGTTCCACGACAAGCCGATTCAGGAGGCCCGTAAATCAGCGTTGCGGACCGCCCCCGAAGCGTTTGCTTGGCATCGCAAAGAACTGCTCGCTCAGTGGGAATGAGTTTTAACTTGTTAAGAGGGCTACGATGAGTTCATTGAATCAAGAGGCAATGCTGAGATTCCGGTCACGCAGTATTTCTAGCATGAACCGGAACAAGATAAACGGCTTATTGGCTGAAGTTGATCTCCGCCGATATCTTGGTGAACTTGGCTTTGCTGATCGTATATCTCCGGGAGGATGGATAGTCAGACGAGAAGGTGCTGGAGCGTTCGGTCATCATACGGTTGTATTCTTTCCCGAAATTATCCAAGCCGCATACGATTACTCAATTGATCGTATCTTGCCAACGCCTGCACACAAATTGCACACCATCAGTGCCACATTTCATCAAACGGGAATTGCAGCATATTTCTGTGTTGCGAGAATAGGGCAAAACAATGATCCCGAAAGCGTCTCATGGTACGCCAAGCAACTCGGTCTTCCCTCAGAACAATCGTATGCGCCTTTTCAACAATGTCACACGGGCGCATTCCGCCCCCGAGAACGCAAGTACACTTTTCTCCGCTACCACACGGATACTGACGCTATTCCTGCGCATGCAATCGATGAAGAGTATTCAAAGGAAAACATACGAATAGCATTTCAGTCTTCGTTCATGGCTGAAATGTCCGATGTTGACGGTATCTTTTGGGGGCAGCGGTACACATATCCGCTCGAAATAAAAGAAAAGACACCGGCTAACGATAGGGCACTTGGCCAGTTTTTCGGTCTTGACCTTGGACCCTTCGTGAAACTGTCCTACTACGCGGCAAAACAAGGCAACCTGCACTCGCTTTTTATTGTCCGGGAAATCGACTCGGTTGAAACTCGCAACCTCGTATCATGGTGGTTTATCACATACGAACGCCTCGCCCAGTTTGCATCATGGATTCCACAGGGTGGGGGTACAAGTATGATTGGTTCGCAGAGCAGCGTTGTTCGTGTTCCCAAAGCGGAATTTCAACTGCTTACCGCTGAGAATCTGAGATGTCTTTGACGTTTTACGACCGAGTCCGTTTGAATTATTGAAGAGAGCATCTCAACTTGGTCCCGTTCGTCGTGAGAATACAGATAAATGCAATTGACACAAAAGCTGGCTAGGTAGATATTGACAAAGTGCCGCTAAAGGAAAAAGCCGTGCCTATTAGTTTGCACTTCGCGCGGGGTGTTTCTTCTTGCAACTTCTCCTTCCTCGCTTCAAACTCATCACAGAAATGTGAGTAAGGGACATATGGAGGTGAGCGCGTTATGTGTCGCAACATCGGTTTTGCACTTGTCTGCTCTATGATGGGGGTTTTGCTTCATGCCGCAGTGCCTACGGATGCCTCTCTGCTTTTATGGTTGCCGTTTGATGAGGGGGAGGGCTCCTTGGCTGCGGATCGTTCAGCCGGTGCCCTCGATGCCGAGCTCACGAACATTCAGTGGGCTTCGGGCGCGTTCGGCACCGCCGCGCGCTTCGGCGGTACCAATGCCTTCGCTGATCTCCCGTCCGTGCCCGGTTTGAACGGCGCGACGCAGTTTACCCTCTCGGTTTGGGCGACGTGGGACGATCCGGTTCCGCGCCGCTATCCCAATCTGTTGACCTCGCAGAACTGGAGTCCCGGCGGCCTTATGCTTTTCGTTACGGACAACACCTGTTCCTTCCGCATGGGGCGTCCCGG
>CAZTDL010000331.1:0-5394 GCA_964612775.1 uncultured Lentisphaeraceae bacterium | reverse complement strand
CCACGTCGAGGTCCGTGCCCGCCGCCGTGTATGGATAGCGGTCGCACTGCACATTGACGCCTTCGGCCCGCGCGTCATTGATCAGCGCCAGCGCAGCTTCGGCTTTACCCCAATTGGGTCGACCCGACGTTTTAAGATGAGAAATTTGCACCTGGATACCCGTCGCCCGCGAAAGATTCAGCACATCGGTGATCGACTCCAAAAGCCGATCACCCTCACTGCGCATGTGCGCGGCATACAGTCCGCCCTTCGTCGCGGCGATGCGGGTCAACGCCTGCACCTCGCAATCCGCCGCATATTTCCCAGGCTGATAGATCAAGCCCGTCGTCAGGCCCCAGCCCCCCTCATCCAGCGCCTGCTCCAAGCGGCGTTCCATCTGCCGCAGCTCTTCAGGGGCAGCCGTGCGGGGCTCATAACCCATGACACCCGCACGCAACGTGTTGTGCCCGATGAACTGCACCGTGTTGATGGCCGGGCGAACCGCATCGTAGAGTTCGCGATAGTTCGCAACGGTCGTCCACGTAGGACCGGGGACGGCGTTCTTTCTCACACCTTCGAAAGTGTGATAAGGATACGTTTGCGAAGCCCAGTCGGAAGAAAGGCGCGCCTGACCCAAGCGCGGCACGGCAGAACCGCCGCACTGGCCGTTCACTTCGGTGGTGACGCCCTGCGCGAGTTTGCTCGGCGCATCGGGTTCAAGCAGCAGATAGGCATCGGAATGCGCATGCGCATCGATGAAGCCCGGAGCGACCACGCAGCCGGACGCGTCGATTTCGCGAGCGGCAGACGCGCCGCTCAGATCGTCAATCGCCGTGATACGGTCACCCGTCACGCCCACATCCGCAGCTTTCGCCGCAGTGCCGGTGCCATCGACAACACGACCGCTTCGTATAATAAGATCGAAGGTCATGAGAGCCTTGAGACTTAAGACACGCGTTTTGAAGAAACGAAGAAGCAAACGAGGGGCTTAAATTCAGCGCGACCACCACGTCCCTCACGCGGCGGAAAGCAGTCACAGGACTAGCTGCCGCTCTTCGGCTTTAATTCTTCGTTTTCAACTTTCGCGTTTTCTGTTTTATCACCCAGCGCATGCGTGCCGCTAAGCAACGCGACCACCTGCTGCTGAACTTCGCCGAGTTGGTCCAAGCGCAAACGCGGGTCGAGAACCACAAAGGTATCGCCACTCTTCTTGTGCTCGTAAACCCGCAGAATGCCACCGCTTTCATGCGGTTTGGCGTCACGCTCGATTAACTGTTTACCGCGCTCCAGCATCACCGCCAGCACATAGACCACATTCTGCATCGCGGGATCTTCAAGCATGATCAGATGCCGCAACAACTCTTCTGCGGTTTCCTTCTTGACCGGCTCATTCCGGATCTGCGCGGGAGCGGGCGCCTCATACTCGCCCTCCCAAACGCTAAACGGTTCCCAATCGCGCGGCGTGGCTTTCCAGCACGCCAAGCAACAATCCAAGCGCTCGTATGTGCTGTCGGTCTCGCGCAACACCGAAACGCACGGTTTCTTATCGACGAACGGCTGCGCGCAGATCGAACAGACATGCCCTCTCGGGCGGATATTCCACTCTTGTGCCATGTGCGCAGTATAACAAAAAAAGCGCGGGGCAACACCCGCGCTTTTTTTACAATAATTCCCTGAAACGATTTACACGTGCGCCGGATCCAGAATCCAGCCGTTATGGAGCGGATGGTTGATCAGGCGGTCCGCATCGGCATCGCCGATAAAACGCTCGGCCTTCGGATTCCATTTCAGATTCTTATGCCCCAAACGGAGACCGATGTTGGCCATATGAGCGATCGAAATGGACCGATGTCCGACGTGGCACGGCGTGATCGTCTGCTCGCCGCTGTAGATGCACTCGATGAAATTCTTCTCGTGCTGCCCGCTGACATAGAGCTTGGTGTCCGAATCCCGCAGCTTGGTCCGATAGAGTTCCGCCGGAGCGGTTTCCATTTTTCCGCGCGTGACAAAGATCATCTTGCCGTCCTCTCCGAAAAAGCGCAGACCGTTCTGATACTTGTCTGAGACGAAGGCCCGGGTCCCATCCCCGTATACGACCTCAAACTCATAATGCCCGGCCGTGTTCCAAACCGGATCATTCGGATTCATATCGCCTGCGATATTCTCAACCGCCACGGGACCGGAACCATCCTTGCCCATGGACCACTGAAGGATATCCAAGTGGTGCGCACCCCAGTCGGTGACAAAGCCGCCGCCGTAAGCCAGATTGAAACGCCACGACATCGGGCTGTGGATGGCCGGGATGAACTCGCGCAAAGGGGCCGCGCCAAGCCACATCTTAAAGCCGTCTGCCCCGAAGTAATCCGGTGGAGTCGCGCGCGGGGTCTTCGAATTCGCCTCATCCGGCTTACCCCGGGCGTTGAAGCCTCCGCCCGGCAAACCGATCTCAACGCGCTGTATCTTGCCCAGATAACCGTTCCGCACGAATTCGCAGGCGCGACGAAACTCGTTGCTGGAACGCTGTTGGGAACCGACCTGGAAAGTGATGCCCGTTTCCTTGACGGCACGCACCATGGCGATGCCCTGCCCAATACTGAGACTCATCGGCTTCTGGCAATAGACGTGCTTACCTTTGCGGGCCGCATAGATAGCCTGCAGCGCATGCCAATGGTCAGGCGTGCTGATGACAACCGCATCGACGCCGCTGTCCAACAGCTGGCGAAAATCAGCAAACGTCTGGCAACAGTCATAATCCTTTTTTCCCGTTTTCTCGGCATAGAACTGATCGACGCGCTGTTTGCACGGCGCCATGCCGCCGCCGCGTTTGCCGTTATACCCGTAGAGCGTATCGGTGCCGCGGTTCGGATCGCTGACCGCAACCACCTGGACATGCTCGTTGTTCAGAAAATTGCCGATGTTATCGTGCGCCATCGTACCGTAGCCGATAATGCCGACATTGATGCGCTCAGATGGCAACGGACGACGCGCGGATCTCTTCCCCAAGCTGACACAACCCGAAGAAATGATCGTCGGGAACGCCAGTAAAGAGCCCGCACCCGACAGGAAATGACGACGTGACACATTTATTTTACTCATGAATTCTCCCTGTTCACAACCTGAGAAGGCCGTTCGGTTCATATACGAAAACGGGGTTAGTTTAGCACCGCCTCAATTCACGCGTCTATTGCTTTGTCACAATCTTCTCGAAGAAAAACAGCTCTTCCTTTCTGATCGGAAACAGCGACAAGCGACCCGCCCTGCCGTCCGCTGCCCCGATGGCACGATTTCCTTTTTCGGCCGCCGGGCGAACCGAAACGATCGATAAACAACGACGGCTTTTGGATTGGATTCATCATCCTTTTTTGCCACACTGAATATAAACGATCATCCATAAAGGAGCTGATTGATGATACAGACACGTCGCGAGGTGGAAATCACGCTTCACAGCATTCATATTCCGGTCACAGGTGCCGGGCCCGATAAGAAGACCTCACACCTTCTGACGGCGGAACTAATCTGGCCGAGAACGGGTGTCGCCCAAAAGAGCTCCAGCCAGAGCTGCATCCTCAACGAAGGCCGCGGCACATTCGAATCCGTCAACTGGGGGAGGCGCATCCTGTTCAAGGAAACGGTAGAGGGCCATTTCGCCTTGGGGCTAACCTTGACCGAAGAGCTGGATGATGAAGAGGTCGAGAAATTTTTGCGTTTCTGCGCGGGCGCCATTCTCTCCGTCAGTGCGGATCTCGTCGAGAGCGCCGCCAAACCCGTCGGCAGCATCGCTTCGGCCCCCTTGGAGTATGCGGCTAAAACGGTTGCCAAATACCCGGGCGCGAAACTGATGGTGGAGGGCGTGGCTGAACTCGACGCCGACGATTTTCCCCCGAGCGGCGGAAACCGACTCCTGACGGTTCAGATGTCGGCCGCCCGCAAGCTCATGCGCGGAAGCCGTCACACGGTGAACGGCAGGGCACGCCTGTCGCAGAAACTGCTGCTCGAAAAAGGCGCGCCGGACGGGGAGATCACGCTCGACATCCATACGTTATAGAGGGCAAAACGAAAAGGCCGCTCAACGTTGGACATTGAACGGCCCTCTTCTTTTTTTGCTTTCGGCTTCTCTTACTTCGCCTTCTCCATACCGGGGCGACGGCCGCGGTACCACGCCAACATGACCGGCGTGGCGATGAAGATCGTCGAATAGGTGCCGGCAACCAGACCGATCAGCATCGCGAGCGCGAAATCGTTGATCGCGCCGCCGCCGAAGATGAAGAGCGTCAGGGTGGCGATCAACGTCGAGAGGGATGTCAGAATCGTACGGCTCAGCGTCTTGTTGACAGCCAAGTTGCACAGCGTCTTGAAATCCATCTTCATGTCTTTGCGCAAATCCTCGCGGATACGGTCGAAGACCACGATAGTATCGTTGATCGAATAACCGACGATCGTCAACAACGCCGCCACAATCGTCAAGCTCACTTGGCGTCCGCAGAGACTGTAGAGACCCAAGGTGATCAACGCATCGTGCCCCAAAGCCACCACGCCGCCCAGCGCAAAACCGAACTCGAAACGGATTCCCACATAGGCCAGAATGCCGATGAGTGAAACGAGGATGGCCCAGAAGGCCGAACGCTTGAGATCGGCACCGATTTCAGACCCCACATCCTCTTCGCCCGACAACTTAAACTTGCTGTCCGGCGCGCCTTTGACCAGAGCGTCCTCGATCACCTTAGAGGAATTGAGATCGCCGATCTTCATCGTTCCGGTCTTAATGAGCAACATGTTGCCCGTGCCGTCCGGAGAGGACTGATACTGAATAGAGGCATCGTTCACTACGCCTTCAACAATTTTACGCACGTCCGCGATATCGGCTTTCTTATCGTACGAATACGTCATCGATGCACCGCCCGTAAAGTCCACAGCCAGCACCTGCGGGGCATTCTTAAACGCGCGCCCGAAGAAGATCGCCAACGAAACGACGATAACCGCCAGTGAAACGAAACAGGCCTTTTTGCCATAGCTCAGGAAGTCGAAGTTCGCGGTCTTCATGAACTGAAGCATCTTATACGGCTTGACGCGGTTCTCGTCCATGGTCCCATTGAAAATCAGACGCGTCACGACCAGAGCCGTGAACATGCTCACGATGATACCCGCGCTCAAGGTGATTGCATACCCGCGGATCGGTCCCGTACCTAGGATGAACAGGATCACACCCGTAAGCAGCGTGGTGATGTTCGAATCGAAAATCGCCGAGAACGCGCGGTCATATCCGGCAGCCACCGCCGCACCCACCGACTTGCCCAGTGCGAATTCTTCACGCATACGTTCGAAAATCAGCACGTTGGCATCCACCGCCATACCGAGCGTCAGCACGATACCGGCAATACCGGGCATGGTGATCACCGGCAGATCCATCGAGTGTTT
>CAZTDL010000330.1:0-5410 GCA_964612775.1 uncultured Lentisphaeraceae bacterium | reverse complement strand
GGTCTCCAACGGGTTCCTCGCCGCAGACGCCGTCCTCAGCCCGGCCGGCGACGGCACGGTCGGAACGCTCACCCTCGCGTCCGTGCAATTCGCGCCCGGCGTGCAATACCACGCCGACCTCGGCGACCTGTTGGATGTGACGGGCTCGCTCGACGTGACCGGCATGATCGTGCGAATCAACAATCCCGAATCGCTCGTGCGTTCGCAGATCTACACCCTCATTCAGACCTCGGAAGGCATCACCGGCGATGTCACGCTCGACGCGCCTCTTCCTTCAGGCTGGAAAGTGTTTCGCAAAGGCAACGCGCTTATCCTCCTTTCGGAGGGCGGCACAGTTCTCTTCCTGAAATGACAAAAGGACGACTTCTTCATCTACGACGACGTTCGAGCCTGCGGTTCTAACGTCTCAGAGAGGGGCCCGTTTCGCTGAAACGGGCCCCCTTTCATTATTGTCTTTTCCACTTTCCAAGCACACCCGAAACGAATAAACTACACCGGCAATTAACCCACTGCCGAAAGCGTCGGGAAACAAATCTTTTTTGGCATCGGTTATCAGACCAGAAAGAGTCAACCTTCCTCGCCTAAAAAAGGAAATCTCCATGCAGCACAAATGGATCGCCATTCTCGATTTCGGATCACAGTATACCCAGCTCATCGCCCGCCGCGTACGCGAGCAGCAGGTCTACTCAGAGATTCTCCGCTTTGACACCTCCGCGGATAAGCTTCGCGAACTTATGCCCGCCGGCATCATCCTGTCGGGAGGGCCCAACAGCGTTTTTGAAGAGGGCGCGCCTCTGTGCGATCCCGCGATTTTCGACCTCGGCATCCCCGTGCTCGGCATCTGCTACGGCATGCAGCTCACCGCCAAGACGCTCGGCGGCACGGTCAAACCCGGCGACCACCGCGAATACGGGCACACGCGCATCGAGATCGTCTCCGGCAGCCATCTTTTCGCCGGTATGCCCAATGAGTTTGACGTCTGGATGAGCCACGGCGATCAAGTGTTCGTCATGCCGGACGGGTTTACGACATCTGCCCGATCCCTCTCCTGCCCCAATGCGGCCATGCGCAACGAGGCCCGCAAATTTTTTGCCCTCCAGTTTCATCCCGAGGTGGTCCACACCCAGCACGGCACAAAAATCCTGCACAACTTCCTTTTCTCCGTGTGCGGCTGCACCGGCGACTGGCAGCTCGCCTCGTGGGTCGACGAGACGGTCGAGAAGCTGAAAAAACAGGTCGGCAACGAGGAGGTCGTGCTCGGCCTCAGCGGCGGCGTGGATTCATCCGTCGTCGCCGTGCTCCTCCACAAGGCGATCGGCGACCGCCTGCACTGCATCTTCGTGGACAACGGGCTGCTCCGTTACGGCGAAGACCGGCAGGTCGAGGAGATGTTCAAGTCGAAGCTCGGCATGGACCTGCACGTGATCGATGCCAAAGCACGCTTCTACGGCGCGCTCAAGGGCGTTGAAGACCCCGAGAAAAAGCGCAAGATCATCGGCCGCGAATTCATTGAGGTCTTTGCCGAACAGGCCCGCCGCTTCAAGAACTGCAAGTTCCTCGGCCAAGGCACCATCTACCCCGATGTCATCGAAAGCGTCAGCCCGCTCAAGGGGCCCAGTCAGACCATCAAGAGCCACCACAACGTCGGCGGCCTGCCGCCGGACCTGAAGTTCGAGCTGGTCGAGCCGCTGCGCGAGCTTTTCAAGGACGAGGTCCGCGCCGTGGGTCGCGTGCTGGGCATGGACGCCGAACTGCTCGACCGCCAGCCTTTCCCCGGTCCCGGCATGGGCGTGCGCATTCTGGGCGAGGTCACCGCCGAACGCGTGGCCCTGATCCAGCAGGCCGACTTGCGCGTGCAGGAGGAGATGCGCAAGCTGCCGAACTACAAATCGATCTGGCAGTCCTTCGCCGTGCTTCTGCCCGTCAACTCGGTGGGCGTCATGGGCGACCAGCGCACCTACGAGAACGTCTGCGCCCTGCGCGCGGTGGACAGCATCGACGCCATGACCGCGGACTGGACGCGCGTGCCGTACGACACGCTGGCCCGCATCTCGAACCGCATCATCAACGAGGTGCGCGGCATCAACCGCGTGGTCTTCGATATCAGCTCCAAGCCGCCCGCCACCATCGAGTGGGAGTAAGGAACGCCCAACGCCGAACGCTCAACTCTCAACGCGGAAGTTGCGCGTTATACGTTGAGCGTTTCGGCGAAGAGGTTCATGGCCGCAGCCGCATTACGGGGTGCCTCGCCTTGCCGCCCCCACGGCGTTCGGCTCAGGACGGCATTCCCGCGCCAGATAGCGGCGCAGATAGCAGCGCTTCGGAGTCACGCCGCGCCAATCGCCCAGCTTCGCATCCAGCGTGATCGACAGCCGGTCGATGACCGGACGGACCTTCCGGGCCAACGGCTGGTCTTGCACCTCGCGCTCCAGTCGGACCAGAGCGGGCAACGCGTCATACCCCAAGCGTGAAAGATACCGCAGGTCGATGGGCTGCGCGGTCGGATGTCCCGTCTCCCGGCAATGACCGACATTGAAATCAGCGATGAACATCTTGGGCATCCAGAGGCAATAACCCATGAGTACCGCCAAAAGCGTGAAGACATTGGCCTTGATCAGCCAGAGGTTCGAACGGCGCGTGAAAATTCTCGCAAAGATCAAAACCAGCCCGCAGACCACGAGAAATATCCAGACCCCGGCCGCCAGGCGTAATCGGCTCAACGAAAAGACCGAGACATACAGCCAGAGCCGCCACCCCGCCGAGACGACCAGAAAAACATTCTGAATAAGCCAGACGTACACGAGACCGCGCGTGACTCGCAGACCCGAGCAGGGAGCTTCCTCGCGGAACGCCGCCAGCACGAAGACGGCGGCGAGCAAAGCTGTGGCGACCAGCGGATAAGCGCCGCGGTGCGCGTACTCGGCGTGCGTCATCCCCTGCGGCAGCACGCCTCCGCCCCACAGATACCAAAGGTCAGACGCCGTTTGGACCGCGAAGAGCGCATTGAACACGATCAGCGCGTTGCGAATGACCTCCGGCGTCAGAAAGTGATCGCAGACAGACGGGGCGGTCCGTACGGACGGGACAGGCGGCGGAACGGCAACGCCGCTGTGTATCCGGCACCTGAGCAACGTCCAAAGCAGGGCACCGACGGTCAGCCAGAACAACACGCGCGGCACCGAAAGAAACGACGGCAGGCGCTCGCACAGCCAAGCCAAGGCTTTGCTGACGGAAGAAAGGCCAAGCGCGATCACGGGATTGGCGAGCGCGAAAAGACCGAGGAACACGAGCCCGAACAAGAGCGGAAGCATCCAAGCGCGCAGACGTTTCACCTTCAGAAGGGCCAACGCAGGGACGAACGGCAAAACCGCCAGACAGCCTGCCGCAAGCGCATACGACTTGACCATTTCCCTGCCAAACAGGAGGCCTCGGCCCATCCAGCAAATCAGACTCCACGACCAGCCTCCGCGCAACGTCAGCGTAAAGGCGACCCAAAGGATCAACCCCAGCAAGACCACTAGGGGTTCGGGGTCAACCACAGCCCGCAAACACAGCCCGAAGAAGCAGACTCCAAGCAAAACGGAGGGAAGCGTTTTGAAGCGCGGTCCGCCCAGCAGGATCACGCCCGCTCCCGCCAGCGCGCCATATGCGCCAAGCGTCCATCCCACGGAGTGACGATAGAACAGCCAATCCGCCAGTCCGGCACCTGCGATTGAAAAAAGAATTTGCGCGAGGATGCGCCCATTCGCGACAGCCCCCGCCGCACCCGTATTGGAATCCGTCATTTTATTCCCCCGTCTCCGCGGTGAACAGGTCCGGAATGTCGTCCGTTTAAAAACGGCATGTCACCGTCTGCGAAGTTTTTTCTGATGTGAGCGTAACAACCCTGACCTCATCCGGGGCCATCTTCTCCGCAACGCCTTTCTTCTCCGGCACGTCCCTGCGGAACAGGCTGAGCCGGTAGGCGCCGGGCTTTAAGTCCGGGATCAGCACGCTCCCCGGCTCCCGCAGATACGCGCTCGCCTTCAGGCCGAGATTGCTTTCGGCTTTCTGTCCGGCGGGCGTGCCGGCCGTCTCGAGCAGCACCGACACGGCCGTTCCGGGCGCGAAATCGACCTCCAGCTTGATTTCGCATATCCCGCGGAAGTCGAGCGCGACATCGCTCGTCTGCCCCGAAAAGATTTCAAGCGGAGCGGTCTCGTAGCGCGTAACATGCCCCGGCATATAGCTGATATCGCCGCGGAGGGTGTAGCGCCCGGGCTTGAGTCCCGCGAACTCGTCGCACCCTGCCTGCTGCCGGGAAGGACTGCCCCCCCTCACGCACGGACCGTCTGTCTCGGGAATTGCCACATAGTGGACGAGCGGCGGATTTCCCTGCACGCTCGCGTAATATCCCACGCGCGCGCCGCTCTCAATCTCGGGCCTGATCCGGGCTGTCCCCGCGCGCCACAGCTTGATCTCCGTCCGCGCCACGCCCTCGGGCGCGACGTCGACGGTGACGCGCTCCTCGGCATAATCGGGAGCTTTCAGCACCAGCTCGGTCGGCCCCGGCGCCGCCTTCTCCACAACGAAGGTCGAGACGCGCAGGTCGTTCGTCTGCATCGCCTGCTCGATCCAGCGCTTGCACGCGTCCGTGTGAGAGCCGCGCATGCCGCACAGGCAGAGGAAAGGCGGGCACTCCGTCGAACCCGTCTCCTTGTTGGCCGAATAGACGGTCACCCCTTTGATCGGCTTTCCGCTCGCCGCATCGGACACCACACCCACGATCTTTCCGCAGGGCAGCGCGTCGTTTACCAGGCGCAGGCCCGTGACCGGCTCGCCCTCAATCACTGTCACCACCCGCGGGGGCTTGCCGCTGACGAGCCGGTGTTCATCATAGACCTGAACCTTATAAGCGCCCGGCGCCACGCCGTCGAAGCGGAACCGGCCTTCGGCATCACACCGGGCGTAGTGCGAGCTTTCAGTGAAGGCCTGATACGAACACGCGCCTGCGCTGTTGGTCAGGGACAAGAGCACCGTGCATCCCGGGTGCGGCACCCCGTTCTTGTCGGCGAAAAAGCCCTCGACCCGAGCCGACTTGTGAAGCACGAAGTCGACGCCGGTGAGGGTGTGCCCCTGACAGGGCGGTTGCGCGACAGGCTGCGAAACTCTCCTCCCGGCTTTTGCATGGGCGCTGGCGAGAACGCCGCCCAAACTCTTGAGAAAACCGGCGAGCCTTCGGGCTGCCCGCCGTGTTTCTTCGGAAACAACCGGGACGTATGCCTTGGCAGGCGCATAGCCCGGCGCGGAGATCGTCGTCGTATACCACGCATACGCGCCGCCGTAGCCGCCCCCTTCGAGGCCCCACGCCTGCTGAAGGATTGCCGGAACCAGGCGCTTCAGCTCGTAGCGGCCATCGCCGTCCGTCACC
>CAZTDL010000329.1:0-5420 GCA_964612775.1 uncultured Lentisphaeraceae bacterium | reverse complement strand
CGTATCACGGACGGTGGGCACCTTGATTATCGGCGATCCCCTCTCTTCGTATTTCAATTATACGCTCGATGCCAGCGGCGGCGCGGGTTTGACGTTCAATAACAGCGGCAGCAACGCGAACCTGGTGCAGACAAATAACACCTCCGCCTCCGACACCGTTTTCGCACCCCTGACGCTGACGGACAATCTGATCGTCACCAACAGGGCCACTCTGACGCTTTCGGGCGTCATCGGCGGTTCCGGCAAGGGCCTCATCAAGAACGGCACCGGCACACTCATTCTCTCCGGAGCGAACACCTATGGCGGCCCGACTGTGGTCAACGGTAGCGGTCCTCTGCAGCTCGGCGCGACCGACGCTCTGCCGGTCACCGGTGCCGTCATCCTTGGTGGAACCAATGGTTTAGGTAACCTCAACCTCGGGACCTTCAGCCAAAGGCTCGCCAGCCTCACCGCGCTCAGCACAAGTTCAACGGTGACCGACTTCGTTACCATCGGCTCTGGACAGTCGCTGGTCATCAACGGAACCGCCGGCCTTTTCGTCGGGACGGACGCGGGGGCCAATAGCACGACGAAGGTCACGATGAGCGGGGGCGGGGCCTTGGTGGTCACCAATGCCTCGGCGATGGTGACGGTCGGCAAACACCAGGCAAGTCAAGTCTACAGCAACACCGGTACGCTCGATCTCTCTGCGCTTTCCGGCGTGACCCTGGGCAGTGGCGCTGTTCCCGTCAATGAGATCCGCATCGCCTACGGACAGACCTGTCCCGGAACCCTGACGCTCTCCAACAGCACCAACCTTCTCACGGCCTCGACCCTTCAGGTCGGGAATTCCGTCAGCTGGAACGCGGGCACGGGCAATCTGATCCTCGGCGCGGGCACTAACGTCTTGGCGGTGAATACGATCAACATCGGCGTGGTTAAGGCCAACGGAACGATGAAATTCGCCTCGCAGACCGCCGGCAGTCCCGGCACCGTGTCGATTCTCGGCAAGACCGGGGCACCGCCGATTTTAATATCGGCTGCAAGAACGGACTCGCTTCCGGCGCCGTTCCGTTGGGAACCCTCGATCTGCGCGGCCACGTCGCAACCGTCGCGGCGGGGACGGTGACGATCGGCAAAGAAGACAACGGTACAACCTCAATATACACGGGCGGAGCGACAGGTTTGCTCCTCTTCGATAGCGGATCCTTCTCGGTGAACAACCTCATCATGGCTTCTAAATCGGGGCCCAACACCGGGTCCGGTGCCAAGGCGACCGCCACGCTGACGATCGGCGGCGGCACCTTCACTGTCAACGGCGGGCCCATCACGCTCGCCGCTCAGACTGGCGCGGGAGTCACCGGTTCCGCCAACGCGACCCTCAACCTCAACGGCGGCGTCTTCCGTTCCTTCGCCGACATTCGCACCGGTTCCAGCAACTGCATCAGCACCATTAACCTCGACGGCGGCACGCTGGACATGACCAGCCACGCGATCGGTCTGAATGCCGAGACGGTCACCGTGTTCAACGCGCGCTCCGGTACGCTGATGAATCTGGGCGAATTCAATAACGGCGAACCGCTGGTGAAGTCGAACAGCGGCACGTTGACCCTTGACGGGACCAACGCCTATTCGGGTGCAACGCGGATCGTGAGCGGCACGCTGATTCTCGGCGGGGCGGGCTTGTTGGGCGGCGGCAACTATGCGGCGGCCATCACCAATGACGGCGCGTTCATTTTCAGCAGCAGCGCCGACCAGACGCTGAGCGGTTCTGTCAGCGGCAGCGGCACGCTGACTCAGTCGGGCGGCGGTACGCTGACGCTCAAAGGCGTCAACACGTATGCGGGAACTACCGCCGTGACGGCCGGCCGACTCGTTGGTGTCACGGGCGGATCTCTCGACAACAGCGACATCACGGTTTCTTCCGGCGCAACCCTGGGCGTGAGGATTCTCGCCGGCGAAGGACAGTGGAGCTGCAAGTCCTTAACCTTGGGTAGCGGCACCACCACGGCCGAGTTTCGTTTTCAAGAGACGATGCCCAGCACGACAACCGCACCGTTGTCGGTGAACGGCGATCTCGTCAACAACGGCACGCTGAACATAACCCTCGGCGGGACAAGCGTGGCGGCCGGTACCTATCCGCTCATCCGCTATACCGGGACGCTGACGGCAGGTGCTTTTGGAACCTTGACGTTGCCGACCGGGGCCGTCGGCACGCTGATCAACAATACCGCTAACAACACCATCGATCTTTCTGTCACCACGGCCAGTTCCCCGCTCGTCTGGAACGGCGGATCAGGTGATTGGGATATCGGCACCACCGCCAATTGGTCGGGCGGCCTCACGTATCGCGAAGGTGATCGCGTCCGTTTCGACGACACCTCCAGCGGTACGGCACCGTTCACCGTCAATTTGGCGTCCGATGTGAATCCTGACAATGTGATCGTCGACAATCCGACCAAGGACTATCTTTTTTCCGGATCGGGCGTGTTCGGCGGTGACGCCGGTTGGGTCAAAAGAGGCTCCGGCACTTTGACCCTCTCCATCGCGAACAGTGCCAGCGGCGGCATAACCCTCGAAGATAACGCCGGCATCGTGGAAACGACGATAGGGACGGCACAAGACGGTCTCGGCACGGGTCCTGTTACGATCGGTTCCGGTTCCGAGTTGCGTGTGGATAACGGCAACACATCCGAGCCCGTCGTCTCAAAAGCGAATGCCTTTGTTGGTACGGGTTTGCTTAGACTGACGTTCGCGGCCGACACGAATGCCCGGAGTACCGCATTGCCGGGCCTGACGGGATTCGCCGGCACCATTCAACTGTCCAACATCGGCAATACCGGAGATAAATGGGATGCCGGCAATGTGTCTGCACCCGATGCCGCCGTTCAAGTCGAGAGCGGAAATACGCTTTTAGTCGGCGGTTCGGTCGCCCGTTTTGATACGCTTTCCGTTCGGGGAACGGGCAATGCGGAAGATCGCGGCGCCATCCGCATGGGGGCTGCGGCCGCCACGCTCGCAGGGACGATCACCTTGCTCGGAGACACCACCATCGCCAGTGACTCGGCGGACGCAACCCTCACCGGCGACATCATTGGATCGGCCGGTACGGGCGCGACCAATGTGCTTACACAGGGAACGGCCGCCTCTTCCGCCGGCTGTACCCTAAGCGGCATCATCAGCGACGGTCCCAACGGCGGTAAGGTCGCGGTGACGCAGACGAAAGGCGCCTTGGTCCTTTCCGGCGCGAATACTTACGGCGGGTTGACCACCGTCACCGATAACGGTGTTTTGCGGCTCGGCGCGACCGACGCGCTGCCGGTCACCGGTGCCGTCATCCTCGGCGGCACCAACGGTTTGGGCAATCTTGTCCTCGCGTCCTTCAGCCAAACGATGGCCAGCCTTATGGCCAGTAGCACGTCTCCCGTCGACAATCTCGTCACCATCGGCACAGGACAGACGTTGACCATCAACGGCAGCGGCGGCGTATTCGTCGGTACGGATGTCGGGGTCGGAAGCGCGACACAGCTCAAAATGACGGGCGGCGGATCCTTGGCGGTGACCCATGCATCCGCAAATATCACGGTCGGCAAAGGCCAGTCGGATGAAGCGGGCAGCAACATCTGCACGCTCGATCTTTCCGGACTTGCCGGGGTGGTGTTGGGCAGCGGAGCCTCGCCCATCAATGAAGTCCGACTCTCGTATGGACAGTATTGTAACGGGACGCTTCTGCTCTCCAACACCAACAATCTGATTACCGCCCAAACGCTGAATATCGGAAATTCTCACGGCGTTGTCGCCGGTCCAGGCAACTTGATCCTCGGCGCGGGCGCCAACGTCTTGGCGGTGAATGCGGTCAACATCGGTCAGTCTAAAGGCAACGGCACGATGAAGTTCGCTTCGCAAGCCCCAGGCAG
Organism: uncultured Lentisphaeraceae bacterium; assembly: GCA_964612775.1. GTDB lineage: Bacteria > Verrucomicrobiota > Kiritimatiellia > RFP12 > UBA1067 > DAOPZC01. The sequence continues at coordinate 1,524 of CAZTDL010000329.1, read as the reverse complement.
TTCCGGTACCGTGACCATCGGCGGTAAGACCGGGGGCGTGACGGACTTCTCCGTCGGCGATAAAACCGGCACGTGGACCGCCGCGACGCCGGTCGGCACGCTTGATTTGCGCGGCCATGTCGCTGACGTCACGGCAGGCACCGTGACGATCGGCAAAGAAGACCATCAGAGCGTCAAGGAGAGCGGGGCCACCGGTTACCTCTACTTTGACGCGGGAACGTTCACGGCGACCAATCTCGTCATGGGGCTGAAAACCGGCTTCAACACCGGCGTGTGGGCCAGGGCTTCCGGAACGCTGACCGTCAGCGGCGGAGTCTTTACCGTGACCTCTAACGGCGCCTTCACGTTTGCCTCGCAAAGCGGCGCGGGCTATGCCAGCGCGACTCTCAATCTCCTCGGCGGCACCTTCCGCTCCTATGCCGACGTCCTTACCGGACCCAGTAATTGCACCAGCGTCATTAATCTCAACGGCGGCACGCTCGACATGACCGGACGCGTCATCGGCATGAACGCCCAAACGGTCACCGTGTTCAACGCGCGTTCCGGCACGCTGATGAATCTGGGCGAATTCAACAATGGCGCGCCGCTTGTCAAAACCGGCAGCGGTACGCTGAGCATCGCCGGCACGAACACCTATGCGGGCGCCACCATCGTGAGCAACGGCACGCTTCGGTTGACAAGCGCGATTTGCCTGCCCCCGACGGCAGACCTCTACCTTGCGACCGGAATCACGGTCCAGCTCGACTACGTCGGCAGACTGCCCATTCATGCGTTGTATGTCGATGGCATCCGCAAGATGGGCCGCCTCTACGGCCAAGACAACCTCGCGTCTTATCTTTCGGGGACCGGTTTCTTGGCGATGCCTTCCCTCGGCACGCTGCTGCTGATGCAGTAATCGCTCGCGTGATTTTAACGGCGCGAAAAAAGGGCGGTAACCGAACGGTTCAGCGATGGTCGGAAGGGGGGCGCTTTGGCCCTCGCGCACCTTTGCCGCAACCTTGTGCAACGGCGGTGAAAATTCCGTTTTCGGGTGATGGGGTAGGGGTGTGACGTTTGCTCACGCAGCGTTTCGGATCGCCCTGCACACCAAGTTCGAGCAGATGCTTAACTTGGTCTTCAAAGGACAGAGGTGGCTTCACATATTTCATGCGGCTCCCCTGAAAATAAAAACCCGCCGAGAGATAGCATGCCTTGCGACAGAGGCCCGGCGGGTCGATGCGGACGGGGGGGCGCCATCTAAGACAGCCCAAGCGACGACGGTCGCGATGAAACGGCTGAGGTAACAAGCCGTTTTCAGGCCTGAAAACGAAAAGCCCGCGAGCGTTTTACTCACGGGTTTTCAACAGGTTCTTCAAGTGGCACCCCCTAGGGGAGTCGAACCCCTCTTTCCAGGATGAGAACCTGATGTCCTAGCCGATAGACGAAGGGGGCAGTGCCTGTAAAAGAACGAAGATGGTGCACCCGGAGGGATTTGAACCCCCACGTCTCTCGACATAAGAACCTGAATCTTACGTGTCTGCCAAT
>CAZTDL010000328.1:0-5424 GCA_964612775.1 uncultured Lentisphaeraceae bacterium | reverse complement strand
CCTCGCAGCTTGTTTTGTTTTCGCAAAATATGATTCATTCAGCGAGGACACCCCTTTTTGTTATCTTACGAAAAGGATGATTCGCATGCACTGCAGTCGGGTATTAATGCCATTGTTGGCGGCGCTGGTCATCCGCTCGCACGCCGCCTACTCGCGTGAACTCATAAATGTCACGAACCTCACTCTAGCCGCAGCCGTAGAACAGGCTGTGAGTGAGAATCTGGAACTCAAAAGTCTCCGCGCAAAATGGGAGTCGATGTTGGAACGTCCGATTCAGGCTGGCGCTTTGCCAAATCCGATGCTTACCTACGGCGGAATGGATATGGCCGAAGGAGGAGAATGGCCGGACACCGGTGAAAAGCGGATAATGGCACAACAGGAATTCCCCTGGTTTGGAAAGCGCACCCTTCGCACGCGCATCGCAATGAAAGAAGCGGAAAGTCTGCGACACGAACTCGAAAGAAAAACCCGCGACGTGATAATGAGCGTTAAAGAGAATTACTACGACCTGTGTGCCGTACGTAAGGTGATCGCGATAACGACCGAAGAGCAAGCCGTCCTCCAGAGCATGACCGATACAGCCGGAACACAGTATGCGGCAGGCGTACGCGATCAGGTGGATGTGCTCAAAGCACAGACCGAAGTTTCCATGCTCAAACAAAAACTTCTGGACTTGCAGGCCCGAGAGATCACACGGCTCGCACGGTTGAACACAACGCTCAACCGACGCGCCGACACGCCGTTGGGAACGGTGTAGCAACCGCCTGAAATCACATTTCCAGGAACCTTCGAAGCCCTCTTCACGGTTGCGGTCACGAACTGGCCAGACGTACTGGCGGCACAGACACAGGTTGACAGGTACGCGCTTGAACAGCAGCTGATGGATAAAGAATCTTTTCCCGACTACAAACTCGGCGTCGAATACCGAGATGTTGACGCCGAAGACAATATGCTGATGTTCACAGTCAGCGTAGCGTTGCCCATTTGGCGAAAGAAGAACAGCGCCGCCGTGCGGGAAGCGGAAAAAATGAAGGTCTCAAGCGAAGCATCGAGAGAAGCGGCAAAGCAAAAAAACGCGTTGGATATTCAAGAGTCCCTTTTCAATCTACAAACCGCTCAGCGCAAACTGGTCCTGATTCGCACCGAATTGCTCCCTCAGGCCGAGGCTCGATTTCGCGCAAGCGAGGTCGCATACCGCACCGGCAAAGTGGATTTTATGGATTTCCTCGAGAGCGAGCGTTTCCGCTTGAACACCAAAACGATGGCGGCCATGGAAGAAGGTTCGGCAGGCATGCAGGCGGCGCGTCTCGAAAGAGCGCTGGGGACAGAAATGAGCACGTCCGAATGATAAAAACGGACAGAACGCGCCTCGCGCAACAGAAAGCTGGGAGATCAGCGGATGAATAAATTCAAATTGTGTGTTTTATCAGGGATTATGCTGGTTACCGGCATTTTTCTGGGGCGGGGATGCCTAAGGCATAACGGGATGTCAACCGCACACCATTCAGGCGATCCGACACCCGTTTCGTTTCAGCCCAGGCGGAACTTTGGACCTGTTCCATGCATCCTCAAATTCGGCAGCCGAAACCAGGTTCATGTCCACTTTGCGGCATGGACCTGATCCCCGTTGCGAAGGAAGCCTCGGCTACGGAAAACGCGCAGCGTCAAGTCGCGCTTTCCGCCTCTGCCGTCCGCTTAGCGGAAGTTACCGTAGCGCCGGTGGAACGTCGCTCCGTTGCAGTCGAGATTGACATGGTCGGCAAGATACAGTTCGACGAAACCCGCTTGGCCTATATCTCGCCCCGCGTACCCGGACGAATCGACCGGCTGTATGCGAACTACGTCGGCATGGCCGTCAAGGCCGGCGATCATCTGGCCGACATGTACAGTCCCGATTTGGTTTCGTCTCAGCAGGAACTTCTACAGGCCTTGAAGACTGCGGGCGTACCGGCAGCCTTCACCGCATCGCTCCTCAACGCGACGCGTGAACGTCTCCGGCTTTGGGGCCTGACCGCCGACCAGATCGCCGTGATCGAACGCAGCGGCCAAGTGCATGACCATGTCACGTTCTTCTCCCCTATCGGCGGCATTGTGGTCGAGAAAGAAGCCCGTGAAGGCCAGTACGTGGAGACCGGCACGTGCCTCTTCACCGTGGCGGATCTGACCCGCGTCTGGGCGCAACTAGACGCATACGAATCCGATCTCGCTTGGTTGCGTTACGCCCAAGAGGTGATCTTCGAAGCCGAAGCCTATCCGGGGGAGACGTTCAAAGGCACGATTGCGTTTATCGCTCCGCAACTCGATTCCGCCACCCGGACAGTCAAGGTGCGTATCAACGTGACGAACACCGACGGCCGACTGAAACCCGAGATGTTTGTCCGCGCAACGGTCCGGGCGGTCGTATCCGGAAAAGGCAAGGTCATCCGCAGCGATCTCCGGGGCAAATGGATGAGTCCCATGCATCCTGAAATCGTCAAGGATCATCCGGGAACGTGCGATGTGTGCGGCATGCCGCTCGTGCGCGCGGAAGAACTCGGCTATGCCGCACCAAGCGAGCGGGAAAGCGCATTGCCTCTGGTCATCCCGGCGTCGGCGCCGCTACTCACCGGAAAACGGGCCGTGGTCTACGTGGCGCTGCCGAATCAACCGGGCGTCTATGAGGGACGCGACGTGGTTCTTGGCGCTCGAGCGGGAGATTTCTTTCTCGTGGAAGAAGGTCTACGAGAGGGAGAACGGGTCGTCGTTAACGGAGCCTTCAAAATTGACAGTTCGCTTCAAATTCAGGGCAAAACCAGCATGATGGCCCCCACCGCAGGTTCTGAGTCACACGCCCACCCTGCCGGAGAAGTCTCTCCTGCCGCGCGGACGACGGCCAGCGATATTCCAGAGGCGTTCCGCAAATCCTTCAGCGGCATGATGGAGAACATCCTGGCCATTGCCGCCGCGTTGGCCGACGACAACCTGAAGGAGTCTCACGCCGCCGCCGTGCGCGCCAAGCGGGCTTTCACGACGGTAGACATGACCACCTTATCCGGCGAGGCTCATACGCGCTGGATGCAAACGCTGCAAGCGCTGGGCCAACCTTTGGACACCATGGCCGCTGCCCATGACATCGAGACGTTCCGTCTCTCCTTCGCATCGCTTTCCGACGAAGCGGCACGGGCCGTCAAAGCCTTCGGTCTTCCCCCCCTCTCTCCGCTCTATCTCCTCCGCTGCCCCATGGCGTTCAACCATCGGGGGGCCAACTGGTTGTAGCAAGACCAGGCAGTCAAGAACCCCTATTTCGGCAAAGCCATGCCGACATGCGGTAAAGTGATCGAGACACTTTCACCCATATCCGCAACGCCCGCCGCAGGGGAGGCGAAACCATGAGCGAGCTGCCGCCCGCGTCAACTCCTGAACCGTTTAAGCGTCCCTCTCTTTTAGACGGGGTCATCCGGTTTTGTCTTGAACAGAAACTGGTCGTCGCGCTCCTCGTCCTCTTTGTCATCGCGTGGGGGGCGTTGGTTGCGCCATTCGACTGGAATCTCGGCGGAATGCCCCGTTCGCCGGTTGCGGTAGACGCCATTCCCGACATCGGCGAAAACCAGCAGATCGTGTTCAGCGAATGGATGGGCCGGTCACCTAAAGACGTGGATGACCAAGTGACCTATCCGTTGACGGTTTCTCTGCTCGGCATTCCGGGCGTGAAGACGGTTCGCAGCACATCGATGTTCGGGTTCTCGATGATCTACATCATCTTCGAGGAGAACGTCCCTTTCGAAGCCTCGCAAAACCGCGTCATCGCGCGGTTGAACGGATTATCTTCGGGCGTTCTTCCGGAAGGCGTCAAGCCGGCACTTGGGCCTTATGCGACGGCACTCGGTCAAATTTTCTGGTATACGCTGGAAGGTCGCGACCCTGACGGCAAACCGGTCGGAGGCTGGGATCTGAGTGAGTTGCGCACCCTGCAGGACTGGACCGTTCGCTATTATCTGCAATCCGCCGCCGGCATCACCGAGGTCGCTCCCGTCGGCGGCTTCGTGCAGGAGTATCAGGTCGATGTGGACCCCGACGCCATGCGTGCGCATCGCGTGTCTCTGGATGAGGTGTTCCGAGCTGTTCGCATGTCCAATCGCGACGTGGGAGCCCGGCAGATCGAATTCAACCGGGTAGAGTATCTGATTCGGGCTCGCGGTTTTATCCGGGACGTCAAGGACGTGGAGAACACCGTCGTCAAAGTCAACGACAACGTGCCGATCCACATTCGGAATGTGGCTCATGTGGCGCTGGGGCCCGCGCAGCGCGAAGGGGCTTTGGACAAGGAGGGAACAGAAGCGGTCGGAGGAGTCGCTGTGGTCCGGCACGGTTATAACCCGTTGGCCGCGATCAAGAACATCAAGGTCAAAATAGCCGAGCTCGCCCCCTCGCTTCCGGTCAAAACCGTCGTGGATTACCGGCAGACAGGGCGAACCGAACTGGAGGCGTTTGCCGCACGTCACGGATTTCAGGCGTTTGTCGGCGCGACACTCAACCAAGACGCTTGGAGCACGTGGTTAACCTCTGCGCCGCGCAGCACATGGCCCCGCGGAGTCACCACCAGCCAAGTGACCGTCGTCCCTTTCTATGACCGTTCAGGCCTGATCTATGAAACCCTCGGCACCTTGAATGGCGCGCTGCTCGAACAGGTCTTGATCACAACCATCGTGGTCATCGTCTTGGCCTCACAACTGGGGCTGTCACTGCTGATCAGCGTCGTCATGCCGCTCGCGGTGCTGATGTCGTTCATTGCGATGAAGCTGTTCGGCGTCGAAGCCAATATCGTCTCTTTGTCGGGCATTGCGATCGTGATCGGGACCATCGTGGACATGGGCATCATCCTCTGTCAAAACATCGTGCAGCACTTGGGGGATGCGTCACCTGACGAAAGCAGACTTGAGGTCATTTATCGGGCGACAACGGAAGTGGGGAGCGCCGTGCTGACGGCCATTGCCACGACGGTGATCGGATTCCTGCCGGTGTTCGTCATGAGCGGCCCCGAAGGCAAACTCTTCAAGCCGTTGGCTTTCACAAAGACCTTCTGCCTGATCGGATCGGTGATCGTAGCGCTGACGGTCATTCCCGCCGCCGCACACCTTCTTATTGAAGGAAAAAAAAGATCGAAAGCCGTCAAGCGTTTCTGGCATCTCGCCGTGCTTGCCAGCGGCATACTGATCGGCCTGTGGCTGCACAGATGGTTGGCCGCGACCTTCCTGATTGCGACCGGAGCGTATCTTCTGGTGGCGGATCGCCTGCCCGCGCGCGTGCGGAGGTTCACACCTTGGCTGGCCAACGCGCTGGTCGTCTTGGCGGTGGGTTATCTGCTCACGAACCACTGGCTTCCGCTGGGAATCCAAGCGGGGTTGCCGCGAAACCTCATGTTGGTAGCCACCTTAGCGGGCGGTC
>CAZTDL010000327.1:0-5439 GCA_964612775.1 uncultured Lentisphaeraceae bacterium | reverse complement strand
TCATCCGTCCCGTAGCCGAGGGCGCGAAGGAAGGTCGTCGCATAAAACTTGCGGCGGCGGCGGCGGCGGCGGTCCATATAGACCCACATAATGTCGCTGGAATCGAACTGGATCTCGATCCACGAGCCGCGATCAGGAATAAGCCTCACGGAGAAAAGCGTCTGCCCATTAGGATGCAACGCCTTTTCGGAACAGATACCGGGCGAACGGTGCAACTGGGAAACGATCACGCGCTCAGCGCCATTAATCACAAACGCGCCGTCCCGCGTCATCAGCGGAATCTCGCCCATGTAGACGTCTTCTTCACGAATCTCATCGCCATCTTTCAGGCGGAAAGTCGCATGCAACGGCGCAGCGAAAGTACTGCCGTCGGCGAGGGCTGCGAGAGCATCCATCTTCGGCTCGCCCAATTCGTATTTCACGAAATCAAGCGTATAGCGCCCGTCATAGCTATCGATAGGGAAGACTTCGTGGAAGATGGCTTGGAGCCCTTTCTCCTCACGCTTCGCGGGTGCGGCGTCGATCTGAAGAAAATCTTGGTACGATTTCGTCTGAATCGCGATCAGATCGGGCGGCTGAATAACAGCCTTCAGCTTGCCAAATACTTTACGTTCAACCATTGCCTACCTCGGGTTGGGATGTTGGATAAGACGTTGCCAAGCAGAAAACCCCGCACGTCAGGGCTCACGCCCCGCTACCCGCTGAAAATCCCGACGCGATATTCCGTCAACCGGTTGTGAATGGAAGTGTGGTAAGCGGCCACTTGGTTAACTGATTCACACTTCGGCTGACCCACGCATCATCGGACCTTCAGGTGCGATTCATCTCTCTTTTGACAACTGTGAAACGCGATGACCAATCGGGTTTTTCCGGTGCGGGACGCGAGCGTCCGTTACCGGAAAGCGTGGACTGTCCGGGTCATCACTCGGACAGTCCCCACTGTTGAAATCGAAGAAAAGTTACTTCACTTCGACTTTGGCGCCAGCCTTCTCAAGCTGATCTTTCAGCTTGGTAGCCTCGTCCTTGCTGACGGCCTGCTTCACCGGTTTCGGAGCGGCTTCGACCAAGTCCTTGGCATCCTTCAAGCCAAGACCCGTGATCGCGCGCACTTCCTTGATGACGCCGATCTTGTTCGCGCCGATCTCCTTCAAGATCACGTCGAACTCGGTCTGCTCTTCGGCAGGAGCCGCAGCGGCGGCAGCCGGAGCCGCGGCAGCAGCCACGGGAGCGGCGGCGCTAACGCCCCACTTCTCTTCCAGAGCCTTGACCAACTTGGAAATCTCGAGCACCGAGAGGTTGCTCAGGAAATCAATCACTTCTTCATTCGTCATTTTCTTGTCCTTTTTTTGTGCAACCGCACGCGTTCTTTCGCGGGCGGGGTTCCCGCAGGTGCCACCGCTCATGAAGCGGCCGTTCGAGCTTTCGCACGCTGGGGCCGTCGGCACCCGCCGACAGCCCGCACCGGACGGTTTTTACGACACTCGTTATGCCGCAGATCCGTTCTTTTTCTCTTCATACGCCTTGAGGGCGTAAAGCACGTTAAGCAGCGGCGCGTTGAGCACACGCACCAAGCCGGTGGCCGGCGCCAGAAGCGTGCCCAGCAACATACCGCGCATCGAGTCCTTCGACGGCAGCTTCGAGAGCGCCTCCACGTCCGCGGCATTCAGCGCCGCGGTTTCAAGGCTCGCGCCCTTGATCGTCGCCTTGCCGTTCTTCTTAACGAACTCGACCAACACCTTGGCCACTTCCGTCACGTCGCCTTGACCCGTAATCACAGCGGTCGGGCCGGACAACATCGAAGAGACGTCAGCCCAGCCGAGTTCCGTCGCGACCCGGGCGAGATAGGTGTTTTTCACCACCATGGCGCGCGAATTCAGCTTAAGCAGCTCCTTACGCAACGCCGTCAACTGCGTCACCGTCAGGCCGCCGTAATTCAGAATGAAACAGAAGTCGGAAGCTTTGACGCGTTCGATGACCTCGTTCAGAATGGAAATTTTTTCGCTTCTCATTGCATCCGTCTCCCGTGGTTATTCAGCTTCCTCGGTCTTGATCAGAACGCGCACGCCCACACCCATCGTGGAGCAAACCGTCAGGGTGCGAATGAAAGCGCCCTTCGCGGCGGCAGGCCTCTCAGACTGCACGGCCTTGACGATCGCATTGATGTTCCCGACCAACTTGTCGGCATCAAAACTACGTTTGCCGGCCAACACGCAGACGTTGCCGGTACGATCCATGCGGAAGTCGACCTTGCCGCCCTTGGCCGCTTTCACGGCCGAGGCCGTGTCATCCGTCACCGTCCCCGTCTTCGGGTTCGGCATCAGACCGCGAGGACCAAGAACACGGGCGATTTTACGCACTTCTTTCATCGCGTCCGTTGTCGAGATCGCAACATCGAAGTCCGTCCAGCCGTTCTTGACCTTTTCGATCAGATCCTCATAACCGACTTCGTTGGCGCCAGCCGCCTTCGCCTCATCGGCAAGCGTGCCGGCCGCGAACACGATTACGCGCACATTCTTACCGGAACCGTACGGCAGATTCACTGTGCCGCGCACAGTCTGGTCCGATTTTTTGATATCCACGCCAAGACGCATCGCGACTTCAATCGTCTCGTCGAATTTTGCGCCCGCGTTCGCCTTCACGAAGGCGACAGCCTCTTCCAAGCTCACTTGCGTGGTCGGGGCTTTCTTCTGGGCATCGATATACCGTTTGCCATGTTTAGCCATGATCCATTGTCCCCTTTGATTAGTCAACCACCTCGATACCCATGTTACGCGCGGTACCTTCGATCATCCGCATCGCGGCCGCTTCGCTGGACGCGTTCAAATCCGCTTTCTTGATCTCTGCGATCTTGCGGACCTGTTCGCGCGTCACCTTGCCGACCTTGTCGCGGTTGGGAACGCCGGAGCCCTTAGCCAAACCCGCCTCTTTCTTCAACAGAGCGGAAGCCGGGGGACTCTTGAAAATGAGGGAAAAGCTGCGGTCCGCGTATATCGTGATCACCACGGGAATAATCAGACCGGCCTTATCTTGAGTCTTGGCGTTAAACTCTTTGCAAAACGCCATGATGTTGACACCCTGAGCACCCAAAGCGGGGCCCACAGGCGGCGCAGGATTCGCCGCACCAGCGGGAATCTGCAGTTTCACGGTACCCGTGACTTTCTTCGCCATGATCACACCTCTTGTCTGTCGTGCCCCTCCCGGCATCCCCACCGGTTCAAACAGGACACAGTTGACGAGCCGCAGCCGCGAACGCGACCGTTCCCGTCAGGCCCAATCACACGTTCTCTTCGACCGCGCGCTCGATCTGCCAGTACTCCAGCTCCACCGGGGCTGTACGCCCGAAGATCGCAACAGAGACCTTCAGTTTGCCCCGATCAGGATCCGCTTCATCGACGGTTCCGTTAAAACTCATAAACGGGCCATCGATGATTTTCACGGTCTCGCCCGGCTCAAACTGAACCTTGGGCTTGACCTTTTCTTTTTTCTCAGCCACCTGATTGACAATCGCGTCAACCTCGGCTTTAGAAAGCGGCAACGGACGCTCACCTCCGATGAACCCGATGACTCCGGACGTTTCTTTGAGAAAACGCCAAGTGGGCTCCATCATGTTGTGCTCGTCATCATACAAAGACAAATTGATCAGGACATACCCGGGGAAAAATTTGCGCGTCACGGTGGTTTTGACACCGTTTTTCACCTCGGAGACTTTCTCGGTGGGGATCACCACTTCGCCGATATACTCCCCCTTCTCCTCAATGCGCACCCGAGCCTCGATCGAACGCTTGACCTTCTGCTCCTGCCCGGTCAACGTGTGCAATACAAACCATTGTTTCGTCATGGACGACTCCCCGCTTTACGCATGAATCAGTTGCAGGAAAAACAGGATGGTTTTGTCGCAACACAGCACCACCACGGCAAGAATAACAATGAACGAAATCACCACGACGGTCGAATCGATCAGTTCCTGACGGTCAGGCCAAGCGATCTTCTTGAACTCGACACCGACCTCGCCGAGATACGCTCCAAGGCTCTGGATGACTTGCTTCATCTTACTCATGTTCTCAGGACCCTTCGGTCAATCCGCTGTCAAAATGCGAAAACCTGTTACCATTCCTTTCGGAACAGCGACAGATACCGCGTTTTATAACTGGCAGGCCAGGAGGGACTCGAACCCCCAACACCCGGTTTTGGAGACCGGTACTCTGCCAAATTGAGCTACTGGCCTAAGTGTGTTTAGGACTACTTCGACTCCCGGTGCAACGTGCGTTTCTTTTCCGTCGGACAATACTTCTTCATTTCCAAACGGTTAGTCATCGTACGCTTGTTCCGTGTCGTCGTATAGTTGCGGCGCTTGCACTCTGTGCAGGCTAAAATCGCTAATTCTCTGGGCATACTCGCCTTTTCGCTTTCTTTTGAGTGAAAACCCGTGCCGCGTCCTAGACGCCGTAGCGTCCAGGACGGACACGCTCACAGAAAGCTCTTACTTAACAACCTTGTCAACAGTACCGGCGCCGACCGTGCGACCGCCTTCACGAATGGCGAAACGCATCTTGTCTTCCAACGCGACCGGCGAGATGAGCTTGACGGCGATCTCGATGTTGTCGCCGGGCATCACCATCTCAACGCCTTCGGGCAGCGTGATGTCGCCCGTGACGTCAGTCGTACGGATGTAAAACTGAGGACGATACCCCTTGAAGAACGGGGTGTGGCGGCCGCCCTCTTCCTTGCTGAGGACGTACACCTTGCCGGTGAACTCGGTATGCGGGGTGATGGACCCCGGCTTGGCCAGAACCTGACCACGCTCGACTTCCTCTTTCTTCGTGCCGCGGAGCAGACAGCCGATGTTATCGCCGGCCTGACCCTGATCAAGGAGCTTGCGGAACATCTCGACGCCCGTAACGGTCGTCTTGACGGTCGGACGCAAACCGATGATTTCGACATCCTCGCCAACCTTGATGATACCACGCTCGACACGGCCGGTCACAACGGTGCCGCGGCCTTCGATCGAGAACACGTCTTCCATCGGCATCAGGAACGGGCGATCCAGAGCGCGAACCGGCTCGGGAATGTAGCTGTCGAGAGCTTCCATCAGCTTGGTGATGCACTCGCAAGCCGGATCATCCAGACTCGTGGCTTTGGTGGCCGGCAGTGCGGAACCGCGAATGATCGGAATATCATCGCCGGGGAACTCGTACTTAGACAGCAACTCGCGGATTTCCATCTCGACGAGGTCGAGCAGTTCAGCGTCATCGACCAAGTCAACCTTGTTCAGGAAGACCACGATGGCGGGCACGCCGACCTGGCGGGCGAGCAGGATGTGCTCACGGGTCTGCGGCATCGGTCCGTCTGCCGCGCTCACGACCACGATCGCGCCGTCCATCTGCGCGGCGCCGGTGATCATGTTCTTGACATAGTCGGCGTGGCCGGGGCAGTCGACGT
>CAZTDL010000326.1:0-5476 GCA_964612775.1 uncultured Lentisphaeraceae bacterium | reverse complement strand
TACGCTGTTGCCGATCAGGCGCGTAAAATCTCCCTCCGCGGTGCTGTTCAAATCCGCGCCGATTTCCAGCACGCCGTTGCCGAACACGTAAACGGCGCCGTTCGTGAAGTTGTTGGCGGCCGTGAGTCGGGTGACGCCTTCCGAAATGATGAGCGTGTTCAATACGGGTTGCGTAATCTCCGTCAAGCCGGAACCCGCTGAAACCAGCGTGCAACCGCTGTTGTTGGTGAGTTCCCACGAACATGGACCGGTGCCGTAATTGTGGATATAGGTTGAGGTCTGCGCACCGTGTGTGCCTCCCCGCAGTGTGACCGGATTGTCTCCGTTGATCACGATGCCTCGCCCGACCGCCGAGTTATCGGTCTGAAAGGAATAACCTCCGAGATCGAGGGTAACGGCGTTTGCTGTGGCATCGATAGCGAGCATCGAGAAGTTGAGATTGGACAAACGCGTCAGACTGGCGGAGAGAGAGAGATGATCTGTTTTTGTCGCGTTGCTTTCGGTCAGCGCAAGCGTGTTGGTGTGCCTCACAAATTCAAAACTTTCGGTTTGCGCGGCGAAGCCCACGCGGCCGTCGGGGTCTCTGATCAACAGGGTCGCGAGAGTGCCGTTCACGCCCAGAAGCATGCCGTTGACGGTGCGGACGGCGCCGACCGTCGGAGAGAACGCGTGGGAGGCGACGATGGCGGCGTTGTTGAGGCGTTCGAATCGCATGAAACCGAGCGAAGCGCTCGATCCCAAGACGAGATCATTGAGGAAGGCGGTTGTTCCATCGCCTCCATATCCGTCCGCCGTCAGTATGTTGAGAGAGTTGTTTTCGACCGAATTTGTGCCCAGTTCCTGCCACGTGGTGTTGCCTGCGCCGCTTTTTCCGCGGAGCAGGAGTTTGCCGTCATTGAAATACATGTTGCGTCCAGCCAGAAAAACCCTGTTGCTTCCGGCCCCGGCAACATCGTTTGTGTAGTCGGCGATCAGCGTTCCCCCGCGCAGATAGACGGCGTAAGATTCATTGGTGTAACCCGTGAAGGTGTTTTTTGCCGGTCAGTCGCCAGGTGCCGGAGTGAAGCTTCGTCAGCCGCACAAAACTGACGGCATCGTTATTCTTGATCGTCGATGAGATCAGACTTTCGCCGGCGGAAATGCCGCCCAGTTCCAGTCCCGTGATCTTATAGGAGGTGGATACCGTTCCGGTGAGGCTTAAACCGCCGCAGGCGCTGTGGTTGAAGACGCCGACGCCGCCGTTCATGAAGGCCCGGTTACGGTTTGATCCCTGGTCGCGGCTGCCGATATAGACGACGCGAAAATTGTTGGGGCTGATGCTCGTGCCTGCGCCGAGTGCGCAGGGCACGCCTTTGTCGGCAATGGACGTGAAATAGAGCCAGTTCTGGTCGCCGTCGACAACGCCGGTGAACGCGTTGGCATCGTTTCTGAGAAAATTCTGGGGGGCATGCCCGACGGAGTATGCGTTGTTGAACCCGCCCGGGCCGATGATCTTCGCGTCGATGAACAGGATTCCGTTCCCCGAGAATTTGCGGGTGGCAGGCATGTTCAGGATAAGTCCTTTGTTCAAGGTCACCGTGCTGACGGTGTTCGACGGAAGGAACAGATTGATCTGCGACGGGCTCACCGTATGGCCCGCAACATATCCGTTGAGGGTGATGGTGTTGGTCCCGGAGATTGTGATGTGACGGGCGATGTTTTTGTTAGCTTCAACAAAATTAAGTCCGTTCACCGTTGTGTAGTCGGCCGTCAATCGGAGATCGGCGTTTGAGGTGATGGTGCTGAAATCGTCATCGATAAGTCCGCCCGTCCAATTGACCGTATCGTTGATGTCGGTGCCGCCCGTTCCGCCGGGCACACCCGCGCCGTTCCAACTTGCCGATGCGGTGAAGACCAATCCGATGACGAGTAAAACGGACGATACCAGCAAAGAGGTGAACAGAGGTTTTTTGCGTGACATAGGAAGGCTCCTTATTATTTCAAAGAAAGCAAGGTCCCGCGGGGTGTTTGACGCAGATAACCCTGTTCATCCAGAAAAAGCGAGCCTCCGCTCTTGGCGATGGAGGCGATTTGATCGGCGGTGAGACCGTATTTGTCGGTGCCGAAACGCAAGGTGTTTGTCGTCAGTTTGCCGCTGAGTGTGAGCGTGCCGGTCCAATGCAGGTCGCGACACTCGGAAAAAGAAAGTGAGGCTATGCCTGTGCCGACCTCTATTGTGCTGTCGGTCAGGATGTCCAACGTGCCGAAGGCGTTGCGGCCCGTGCCCGCGTCGAGCGTGGCACCGCTCAATACCAACGCGTTTGTTCCACCCGCGAAAACGTCGTTTGCGCCGAGGCGCAGACCGCCGCCGACAATCGACACGGTGCCGCCGTAATCCTGCCCTGCTGTTAGTTCCAAGACGCCGTCTCCGCTCTTGACCAGCCCCGCCACCGGCTGGTTGTATCCGCTCGAAATACCGCCGCTGATTTTGCCGGTCAGTCGTGCATCCACGGATGCGGAGCCGTTATGGACGCGGATCTCGCGTGTGCGATTTTGCAGAATGAGCGGATTCTCGAAAATGAGCGTGGCGTCGGCATGGGGTGAGCTGAGAATAAGAGGCTTGCCGTCTGGGATGAAGTAGGATGTGCCGTTGAGGTTCCATGTAAGCGAGGTGCCCGAACCTCCGAGGTTGACCGTACGGTCCGCGCCATAGGCGCTGAAGCCGCCGCCGGACCCGAACATGACCTGCCCTGTAGCGTTACCGACGCTGCGTGTGAAATCGCCTGCTGCCGCTCCGTTCAGGTCGGCGCCGATTTCAAGAACGCCATTGCCGAACAGGGAAATCACGCCTTCGGTGAAAGTCCGTGCGGCGGTCAATCGTGTCGTGCCTTCGGCAATGTAGATCGTATTCGCGATGTTTTGAGTGAACTCCGTTAGCCCTGGGCCGACACTCACATAGGTACAGCTGCCGTTGGGCAGGGCCCAGGTCAGCTTGTCGGTGTTGTAGTTGTGAATAAAGGTTGAGCTTTGGGTTCCGTGGGCACCGCCTTGCACGGCGACGGCGTGGTTTCCATAGATAACGATTCCTCGACCGACGGCATTGCCGTTTGTCTGGAAAGTATAACCGGCCATGTCGAGGGTGACGTCGTTAGCGGTAGCGTCAATTGTGAGCGTCGAGACCGCAAGATTAGCTGTTCGCGTGAGGTTGTTCGACAGCGTCACATGATCGAACGCTGAGCCGGTGGCGGACCCCAGTTCGTATGTGTTCTCATTGCGGACAATCTCGAGCGCTGCGTTCTGTGCTGCGAACCCCACGCGTCCGTCGGGATCCTTAACGAGAATGTCGGCGCGCGTGCCGCTACCCGCCATCAGCACGCCGTTTACGGGACGGACTGTGCCTGAATCGGTTACGAAAGCGTTGATGACGGCCAAGGTGGCGTTATCGGTCCGCTCGACACGCAGGAAACCTGTGCCGCCGTTCATGATGAGTGAATCCCATGCAACAGTGGTCCCATCGCCGCCGTTTCCGTCGATGGAGAGAACGTTAAACGTGGAATCGGAAACGGTGTTGGTGCCGAAGGACTGCCAGGTGGTATTGCCCGCGCCGGTCTTGCCGCGGATCACGAGTTTGGCGTCGGAGAAAAGGACGCTTCGTTGTGCCGCGAACACGCGATTGCTGCCCGCGCCGACGACGTCATTGGTATAGTCGGCAATCAGAGTCCCTCCCTGCAGATTCACATGATAGGCGTTATTCGTCCACCCGGTAAAGGTGTTCTTTCCCGTCAGCCGCCACGTGCCGGAATGCCGTTTGTCCAATTTAGTGAAAAGATCCTTTTTGGAGCCGGTGGCATCGTATCCGTAGTCATAAAAATTTCCGGACACTAACGATTCGCCCGTGGAGATGCCGTCGAGATAAACATCCGTATTGACCCATTGGCCGATATATACCGTGCCTGTAAAGCACAATCCCCCGCTGGCACTGTCATTCCGCATGACGGCACCTGTGTTTAACAACGAGAGGTTACGGTCCGTGTAACTGTCGCGCGGTCCGATATAGATAACCGTGTAGTTGTTGATGCCGAACGTGGTTCCCGCGCCTAGTGAGGAAGGCTTGCCCTTGTTCGCGATTGAGGTGAAGTGAAGCGTTCCTCCGTCACCGTCGATATTGCCGGTAAAGGTGTTCGTATCGTTGCGCAAGACGAAATAAGGATTCACGCCTCCCGTATTGTTGAAACTGATGCCGCCGGCACCTGTGATTCGTGCGTCGACGAACATTGTGCTGTTTCCGCTGAACACTTTTTGCGACGTGAGGTTGAGTGTCAGGCGTTTATCGAGCGTCACGGTACAGGCGGTGTTGGACGCCAGAAAGAGGTTGCGATTGTATTTCGTGTCGTATCCGGGCAGATAAGTGTTCCCGAGCGTCAGCGTGTTCGTGCCCTCAATTCGGATGTGACGGAGAATCGCGCTCCCTGCGGAGAAGTCTACGCCGTTCGTGAACGTGCAGTCGGCCGTGAGACGGAGCGTGGCATTCGAAAGGATAGGGCGGAAATCGTTGCTGACATAACCTTCCGACCAGTTGGCCGTGTCATTAATGTTTGTGCCGTCTGTCCCGCCGGGCACACCCGCGCCGTTCCAACTTGCCGATGCTGCCAAGGAAATGACGCAGGCTGCCAAGCAGAGCAAGTACGCTCTCTTTTCGTTCGATTTGCATTGAAACGACATCTCGAATCTCCAAACAAAGCGTTAACAGCAGAATGACAGAAGGAAACGCAATACGGAATATCATGAAAAATGAAAACTAATTTTTTATACATAGAATACAAAAGGGTCTTAACTCAAGAAGATTCGCCGAAAACGTGCTGTCGTTCCGCCGCTTGATATGTCGGGAGCAGATAACGTATACTTCTCCCATGAACAGTCAAGTTTGGGCAAGTCGAGATCGTAAAACGCGGTTTTGCCGCACTCGTCACCGACGAAGCGATGCGCTATGAAGGGCCTCCTACAAAAAATACCGAAGATGGCGTTGTTCTTGGCAACGAACGAAAAAGCCGGTCGCGACAAGTTGCATGGCATTTTGCGTTATGTGCGCCTGCATACGCCGTGGAATATTCATCTGATCGAAAACCGGATCGGCGAGCAGAAGCTGGGCGATTTGCGGGACTGGGGGGCGACGGGGGTTATCGTCGCCCGCATGCCCGAGTCTGTCGGGGCCATTTCGTGCGCCGGTGTGCCGGTGGTCGTCATCGACTCGCCCGTGCTTTATGCAAAACGGTTGCCGCAGGCGTCTTTCGTGACTTGCGATTCGGAAGCTGTCGGGCAGGCCGGGGCCGATTTCTTTCTTCGTCAGAAATTCAAGAATTTCGCCTATGTTCCTGATGTCGGAGCGTGGGACTGGTCGCAACTGCGGAGTCGCGCTTTTTGTGCCGCGTTGCGGCAAGCGGGCTTCGAATGCGCGGTCTACGGCGGCGGTGGCGAGGACTTTAAAGGCGATGACTGG
>CAZTDL010000325.1:0-5476 GCA_964612775.1 uncultured Lentisphaeraceae bacterium | reverse complement strand
CGATGGGGGATCCGCGACAGAGCCCCTTCATGAACCGTCCGTATGACCGCGCTTTGGCGGGGGCTCCGCCTTCTCCTGAAGATCCGCTGCAGGGCGTGGTCCGTTTCCAAAAGGCGGTGAGGGCGGTGCGTCGTAGCGCGAACGGCGTGCCGGTGGTCACGGCGGCGTTATCGTGGCTGCGGCATTTGGCGCCTTATGTGGCGGCGGGGCTGGTGCGCGAGGGCTGGTGCGACTTGATCGGTTTCGGCCGCTCTTCTTTCGCTTATCCCGATGCGCCGAAGGATATCTTGACGCGCGGCGAAATGGTTCCGGAGAAGTGTTGCGTGACGTGTTCGATGTGTTCCCAAATAATGAAGGATGGGGCGGGGCGGGGAGGGTGTGTGGTACGTGATTCCGCCGTGTATGTGCCCGAGTATCGCAAAGGACGCGATGCGGCCAACAACCGTTCCGGCCGAAATTAAGCGCTTGCGCCATGGATATAAGGTGATATTATGGTGGGCATTTTTCCGCCTGATTGTGCGGCCGTTGGGTCTGTATGACAAAGGCGAAGGGTTCATAAACTGAGGAGTAACTGAAAATGGCCAAGATCGATTTTGGCGGTGTTCTCGAAACCGTTGTCACCCGTAAAGAGTATCCTTTGAAGAAAGCGCAGAAAGTGCTGAAGGATGAGGTCATTGCTGTTGTTGGCTATGGCGTTCAGGGCCCTGCTCAGTCTTTGAACATGCGCGACAATGGTTTCAATGTGATTGTTGGCCAACGCTTTTCGAAGGCGGCGAACAGCAACTGGAAACGTGCGATCAAGGACGGATGGGTGCCGGGAAAGACCCTTTTCGACATCGAAGAGGCCGCCGAGCGTGGCACGATCATCATGATGTTGACGAGCGATGCTTCCGGCAAAGAGGTGTGGAATCGCATCAAGCCTTATGTGACCAACGGCAAAGCGCTCTATTTCTCGCACGGGTTCGCGTATGTCTATAACAAGCTGACGGGGGTGAAGCCGAGCGCGGATGTGGATGTGATTTTGGTGGCCCCTAAGGGCTCTGGCTTGAATGTGCGTCGCAACTTCCTTGCGGGCGTCGGCATCAACTCCAGTTTCGCGGTTAAGCAGGACGCGACGGGCAGGGCTCTGGACCGTACGCTGGCGATCGGCGTGGGCGTGGGTTCGGGTTATCTCTTCCCGACGACGTTTGAGCATGAGGTCACTTCTGATCTCACGGGCGAGCGCGGTGTGCTGATGGGTGCGCTGGCCGGCATCATGGAGGCCCAATATGAAGTGCTTCGCAAGAACGGTCATAGTCCGTCCGAAGCCTTCAATGAAACCGTCGAAGAGCTGACCCAGAGTTTGATCCGTCTGGTGGATGAGAAGGGCATGGATTGGATGTATTCCAACTGCTCGACCACGGCACAGCGTGGCGCATTGGACTGGAAGCCGAAGTTCAAGAAGGCGACGCTGCCGGTGTTCACCGCTCTCTATGAGGCCGTGAAGAGCCAGAAAGAAGCGAAGCACGTCATCAAGGTTTGCAGCACGCCGGACTATAAGGAAAAGCTCGATGCGGAGCTCAAGCAGATGCGCGACTCCGAATTGTGGAAGGCGGGCGCCGCCGTGCGCGCGTTGCGTCCTCATGAGAAGGCCAAAGCCAACGCCGAGAAGGCCGCTGGCGTCGGTGGCCGTGCCTCGAACTGATTTCTTCTCACTCGCCTGAGCCGATGTGAAAAAGAGACCCGCCGTTTCCGGCGGGTCTCTTTTTTGGCGAGAAGGATCGTCCCTTCCGCTCGATTCACGTCGAACGCGCATCGATATTGAAGGCCGCTAATTGGCGCAGCCGGGGTTCCGCAACCGAAGCGGTCGCGCGGAAACGCAGACGGGCGAGCTCGATGCGGGCGAACGGCTGAATGCGTTTGTGTCCGATGGACATGCCGTCGCAAAGCTTGACCCAGGTGCCGCCCGGCGTAAGCCCTTCGATTTCGTAGGCGCGGACGCGCTCGCCAAACGCGATGTCCTCCATGACGGCGACCCGGTTGACCGCTTGCGGTTTCTTGAGCATCAGTTCCAACGTTGCACCTTTGCCTGCGGTCGTGGCAACGGGTGCGGAGAAACGCCGTTGGATCTCTTTGCCGAACTCGGCGTAGCGCCGCATGTCCGCCTCGGGGACGAGCCCGTCGGGGCCCGGATTCGCGTTGAGCAGCAGGTTGCAGTTGCGTCCCACAGAGTTGGCGTACATCTGCATGAGTTGATCGACGCTATATAGTTTTTGTTCGCCGCCCGGTGTCCAGAACCAGTCGTGGTCGCGAACGGGCACGTCGCACTCGCCGGGCACCCAGAGTTTGCCGTCGGGATTGCCTCCTATGGTCTTTTCAACTGTGCCGTCCTCGCCGGTGCCGGCGTTGGCCGTGCTCCAGCAGGGATAGGGCGCGACGCCCCTTTCGTTGCCGACCCAGCGGATCAGATTCGGTGTGCCCGCCGGACCTTGAAAGACGATGGCTTGCGGCTGGTGTTTCAAAAGGATCGGCACGAGATTGGGGCCGCCTTGGTTCGCGGGGATCGCGCCGCCGTCGAACCAGATCTCGAAGAGGTCTCCATAGCGCGTCCAAAGCTCGGTCATCATCTGTTCGCATAGGCGCGTGTAACGGGCCTGTGCCGCCGCCTCGCCGCCTTTACCGCGGTTAATGAGCCCCGGGTTGTCCACGCCGAGATAAGCGTTGGCGGAGACCGACGCATAGAGGCCGGGCCTGATGCCGAATTTGCGGCAGGAAGCGATAAAATCACCGACCATGTCGCCTCGTCCGTTGCGCCATGACGACTGTTTCACGCCGTACGGGTAAAGGTCGGACGGCCATTGCAGAAAACCGCTGCAGTGTTTGGCGACGAAAATGGCGTATTGGGCGCCCATGGCTTTTGCTGCCGCCATCCACTGGTCTGTGTCGAGGTGTTTGGGCTGATACAGGTCCGGAGCGGGAAAGTCGGAAAAACTCCGCCAGTTCCATCCTTGCTTGTAGACGGGAATATCAAAGTGGAAGAACATGCCCAGTTCCATATCGTGCCACGCCTGCTGCGCGGCATTCGGCACGACGATGCCGCTCGGCGATTCGGCGGCGCAACGGCTTTGAGTCGCAGCATATGCGGCCAACGAGAATGAGGAGGCCTTCAGAAAGGAACGCCTGTTCAGCATAAATCGGATTCCTGTTTTAATGAAAACACGTGTGTCTCGTATGCTTTTACTTTAAGGCGTCGATGAGGACGGGTCAAGCGGGGAGAGCTGTGCCGGCCGTCCAAAACCGTAAAATAGCCTTTGCGCCTGATCGCTTTCGCGTGATAGTGTATCCAAAGTATATTGATTAAAGAGTGATGCATACCTGAAAACCGCGAAGGAGGCTTGAAGCATGAGGAAGATGTTCGGATGGGGGACGTTTGTTTTTGCGTGCGTTTGCTTCGTGCATGCGCAAGAACAGCCGATGACGCTGGAGGGCGGGCGTGTGGCGCTCACGCTGGGGCGTGCGGAGAAGGGCGCGGTCGTATCGTTCAAGACGCGCGACGGCGTTGAGCTTGCGGCGGTGACGCAGAAGCCCGCGAGCCTGTTTTCTCTGACGTTTTCGCGGCAGGCCGCGGTTGCGGGGGCAGAGGTCGCGTTGTCGAGCGCTAACGCGAAGACCTTTCACGGGGAGATCAAGGACGAGGCGGAGGGCCGTTGCGCGACACTGGTCTACGAGGGGTTCACCCAAGGGGTCGAGCGCGTGATTTGCACGGTGCGGACGAAGTCGGGCGATGCGATGGCGCGATGGGGCATTACGGTTTGCATGAAAAACGAATGGGTGTTGGAGAAGGTGCAGTATCCGGTGGTGACTCTGGACGCTCCGTTGGGGACCGCGATCGAGGACGATGCCGCCGTCATCGGGACGGCCAAAGGCGGCGTGATCCGTCGGCCCGGCGCGATGAAGATCGGCGGTATCGCATCCGGTCGCCAGCCGGGCAACTTGGCGGCTCAATTCGGTTGCTATTACGATGATCGCGCGGGGTTCTATACCGCGGCAGAGGACGGTCAAGGATATCCCAAAGAACTGACGGTGAGCCGCACGGTGTCGGGGGTCACGTTCGGCTGGGTTCGCCCGTGTTTCGCGACCGGAACGGACACGCAAGGGTACGATGTGGTGATGTCGGCCTTCGACGGCGTGGACGGCGCGCCGACGGAGTGGCGTGACGCGGCCGACATGTATAAAACGTGGGCGATGACGCAGCCTTGGTGCGCCGTGCCTTTTGCGCAGCGCAAGGACTTGCCCGCTTGGCTCAAAGACGGGCCTGCGATGGTGCGTTTCGGGCGCGAGTGGCTCGCCGAACCGGAGCTTATCGAGCGTTGGCTGACGCAGTACTGGCAGAAGTCCTTTCCTCAGGCGCCGTTGATTACCGCTTACTGGGGGAGGGAAAAACGCGGCAGCTTGATTACGCCCGACTACTTTCCGCTCTATCCGTCGGACGAACAATTCACCGCCCTTGTCGCGAAGACGCGTAAAATGGGGTGTCACGCGTTCCCGTGGCCCTCGGGTTATCACTGGACCCTGACCTACAACAAAAAACCGGACGGCAGTTTCGAATGGGATGACCGCGCGCATTTCGACGGAGTGGCCCGTCCGCACGCCGTGTTTAATCGCGACGGTACTCTCTATCTCCGCGTGCCGAGCTGGTTGCGCGGCGGCAATACGGCCTGCATGTGCGGCGGCGATCCGTGGACTATCCGTTGGTGGAACGAGGATATCTGCGTGCCGTTGGCGAAGCGCGGTTGCGAACTGGTGCAGGTCGATCAGGTCGTCGGCGCGAATTGGCCCTCCTGCTATGCGGAGAATCACGGTCATCCGAAGGGCCGCGGACAATGGATGACGGAAGCGTTTACCCGGCAGTTGAAGACGATGCGCGAGGCGATGCGCAAAGTCGAGCCCGATTCGGTGGTGTGTTTCGAAGAGCCGAACGAGTGGTACAACCATATCGTGGGGCTGCAGGACTATCGGGACTGCGAGGCGCGGCAGGAGTGGGCTTCGGTGTTCAATTACATCTACCATGAATATCTGCCTCCCTTCCAGAGCAATCCGCACGGCAACGACCGCGTGATGTTCGCCCACTGCGTGGCGGATGGACAGATGCCGCACCTCGTGCCGTCCGGACGTGATCTTGATCTTCCGGACGAAGTGTTGATAAACGGCGCATTCGAGGCTCGCACCGCCGGCGCCAACCCCTTGCGCGGCTGGGAAAAACTGAGTGGCTATCAGGGTAAGATGTGGACCGGTCAGGCCTTCAGCGACACGGAAGAAACGCATGGCGGCGCGTCGAGCCTGCGCCTCGAGAATACCAACAGCAGCGACATTGTGCAGGTTTCGCAGAATGTGGATGTGGGCGACAGCGGGTTTGTGGCCGGGGGAAAGTATCGTCTTAGCGCGTGGCTTAAGACCGACCGCATGGCGCAGGCGAACGGCATCAACTTCGGCGTCT